>CBFGTI010000201.1:0-9960 GCA_965651695.1 uncultured Imperialibacter sp.
GCTGGATAGAGCAACTGCCTTCTAAGCAGTAGGTCTCAGGTTCGAATCCTGATGGGATCACGAAAAGAAGCTTTAGCCTCAGAGATTTTCTGGGGCTTTTTGTTTTTGCAAAGGCTCTAATTATAGGTTGCCCTCGGTCAGCTTTTTGTAAGCCAGCGTATTGATGCAAAATCCACCAGGAACTTTTATACCGTCAATCCGGCATAGTTCTTCCCAATAGGCGCCTTTACCTCCGGCCATCGCGGCTGCGGGTATTGAAATTGTTTTCGTTATATCTCTTAAGGCAAATGCGAAGGCACTCATCTGGCTTTTGTTAAAACAGTGTGAATTGCATGCTCTCCAAATGCTTGTTTTGTTTCGGTAAATCCCAACCCGGCTAAGTCAATTCCGGAGAACAAATGCTCGCCAGCACCCAGAAAAACAGGCGGAAATGCAAGATGGATTTCGTCAATCAGGCCGGCCTGCAGGAACTGACGAACTGTTGAGACCCCGCCGCCGATGCGAATGTCTTTTGCTCCTGCAGCTTTTTCGGCTTTTTCAAGTGCGGATTTAATGCCTCCGGTAACAAAGTAAAATGTAGTTCCTCCCTGCATGGTAACAGGTTCTCTCTCATGGTGTGTCAGCACAAACACTGGAACATGATACGGGGGATTTGCGCCCCACCAGCCTTTCCATTCACTATTGGACCAGGGGCCGCGAATGGGGCCGAACATATTTCGGCCCATAATCCAGGCACCGATATTTTCCATGGACCTTTCGGCAAAATCATTATCTATGCCCGCCGTTCCACCTTCTTTTCCCGCCATTTGCTGAAACACTCTGGTGGGAAACATCCATTCGTGAAGTTCCTCGCCTCTCTTTCCAAGCGGGTTCTCTGTACTTTGATCGGCACCGGCACCAAAACCGTCTAACGAGACTGAAAATGCCGCTACTTTTACTTTACCCATAGTTGATTGCTAATTTAATTTATGTGATAAGATTGAGATGTTGACTTTGGTATGCTCTTCGGAACCCAGCGTTTACCGAATGACTGGCGTCAATGCAGCCAATGCTTTTTTTCATCATTCCACAGTTTAGTTGCTAAGCCTTTGTATTGTTTTTGTTCATTATTTCAATCGCCCTTGAAAGTAGATTTCAAGGGTCCCGATTTCCCCGGTTGAAAATGATGCAACCAGTTTTTCCGATTCTTCTCTATAGTCCTTGTAAAGGGGTACGAAGAGTGCCATTATTTTTTCGGTGTTCGGCTCGTCTATCGTCTTTAGCGAATTGCTTTTGACGAACTTTTTCTTTCCCATCTGTCGGCCAAGCCTGTAACAGCCCCCGTTGTCAGGCCGGTCAATTTCGAAAGCTCACCTGCAGTCATCGACCCTTTTTCAATAAAGAAACCAGGTACTTGTAGTCCGTTCCTGAAAAGCCCTCTTTCCGGCCGATGGCTTCATGCCTCTGAATAGCCGTGAATTGATATTGTTAGTTCAGCTTCCTTATCCGTTTGACTATAAATATCTTATTTAACTAAGGTATGGTCGGTTTTTTGGACAGCCAAATCTATTGTTGGAAAATATTGGAGGCCTTGTTCCGAAGCGGGCTTTTCTCACACGGTAGATGCCTGCGGGGAGGCCTGTTGGAAGAGGCAAGCATAGGTTTACCCCACCAAATGAATTATGGTTATTTTAGCTGGATAAAAATGTCCCAATGCCCGCTCACAGTGCAGGAATTCTCATGTACCGCTTCAGAAGTAACAGTCTGGAGGTGCTGTTGGCACATCCCGGTGGGCCATTTTTTCAGAAAAGAGACGCAGGAGTGTGGACCATCCCCAAAGGGTTGCCTGAGGAAGGGGAGGAGCTTCAAAAAGCTGCTGTAAGGGAATTTGAGGAAGAAACCGGGTTGCAAGTGAACGGGCAGTTGATCGCACTAGGCGAGGTGAAACAAAAGGGCGGTAAAATTGTGCATTGCTGGGCGGCAGAAGGCGATTTGCCAGAAGGATTTGTTTTGAAGAGCAATTTTTTCGAAATGGAATGGCCCCCTCGCTCGGGTAAGGTGATGCGGTTTGCAGAAATCGACAAAGCTGAATTCTTTTCTTCGCATGAGGCTAAACGGAAGATGAACCCCGCACAGGTGGTATTTATAGAACGGCTGGAAGATACCATAACCAGGTGATCTGCCTTATTACCGGATTTCCGGTTGGCTACCGGACCCAGCTGGCGCCATAAACACCAGTCGGAACGTACAGTCAGAACTTCCCTTTCTGAGTAGAAAGATTAGGTTCCCACTTTTTTAGCCTGCCTCGAATGAAGTCCCGCACTTACTGTGTGCGCACACAATTGTTTTTATAAATGTTTTTTCTATATTGTTATTCAGTTTCGCCAGAAGAGACCATCGCACTTGATCTGCCTGCATCATGACATTTTATACTAATTGGGCCGCTCGCAGTTTCCTGTTTGTCTTGCTGGGCCTTGCATGCCTTACTGCGTGCAAGCCCCGAATGGAGCTGCCGCCGGGGGATGCGGGCAACGGAGGACTTTTTCTACCCGATGGTTTTGAAGCAGTGGTGGTTGTAGACAGTCTCAGGGGAAAGGCGCGCCACATTGCCGTCAGCGATTATGGCGACCTCTATGTCAAACTCCGTTTTCACCAGGATGCAGGAGGCAATGTGGCGATAAGAGATACCAATAACGATGGGAAGGCAGACATTGTAGAAGAGTTTGGTAACTATAAAAACGACGGAAGCTACGGTGCCGCCATGCGTGTTTACAACGGCTACCTTTATTACAGCTCTCAGTTGGTAGTGTACCGCCAGCGGCTGGAACCAGGCAAACTGGTGCCCGACAGCGAAATAGAAGTAGTGCTTACCGACGACCATGCCCATGGCAGCCACGAACACATAGCCAAGCCACTGGTTTTCGATGGCAAAGGAAACATGTACGTGCCGTTTGGTACTCCCTCCAATGCCTGCCAGGAACCGAAACGTACGCCAAATATGCCCGGCCAAGACCCGTGCCCCCAGCTTGAAGACCATGGTGGCGTCTGGAAGTTTCCTGAAGGTGAAACCGGACTCACACAAAAGGATGGCGTGCGTTTCGCTACCGGGCTGCGCAGCGTGCTGGCGATGGACTGGAACCCGGTAGATGATAACATGTACGTGGTGATGCACGGCCGTGACGACTTGTTGCGGTTGTGGGCGCAGCGTTTTACCCCGTGGCAAAGTGCTTTGTTGCCCGCTGAAGAATTGTTAGTGGTAAACAAGGGAACCAACGCCGGTTGGCCGTATTGCTACTACGATCAGCTGCAGGGGCAAAAGGTACTGGCTCCCGAATATGGCGGGGATGGTAAAATTGTTGGCAGGTGTGCCGATTTCGACAAGCCTCTGATGGGATTTCCTGCACATTGGGCTCCAAACGACCTGTACTTTTACCGGGGAGAGCAGTTTCCGGAAAGGTATAAAAACGGCGCCTTTGTGGCTTTCCATGGCTCTACCAACCGGGCACCCTATCCGCAGTCGGGCTATTTCATAGGTTTTGTTCCTTTTAAAAATGGAAAACCCACCGGTGAGTGGGAGGTGTTTGCAGATGGTTTTGCTAGTGTTGATCCCATTGTAAATGTGAGCGATGCGATCTACCGGCCAATGGGAATTGCCGAAGGGCCCGACGGTTCGCTGTATTTGGCAGACACAGAAAAAGGAAAGATATGGCGCGTGATGTATAAGGGAAAGAAGAAGCAGTTTGGCAAAGAACAACTCGCTGCAATGGAGGCCAGGAAGTTGAACTCCAATATAAGAGATCCGCATGAAATAGACGACAATCTGGATAGGGGGCTGGCAGTGGGTGGCGAAAAGATATACCAAACCTACTGTGGCTCATGTCATCAGAATAATGGCCTCGGTGCTTCAGGGCGTTTTCCGCCGCTGGCTGGCACCAGCTGGGTTACCGGCGATAAAGACCGCCTGATCGGCATTGTGCTACATGGATTGGAAGGGCAAATAGAGGTAAATGGCGAAACCTTCGACAATGTAATGCCGCAGCACGGCTTTCTTACCGATGAAGAGGTGGCCAACGTGCTTACATACATCAGGCAGAGCTTTGGCAATAAAGCAAGTGCTGTTTCAACTGAAGAAGTAAAGGAGGTCAGAAGCTTAAAAAATGGGCTTTCGGCTGTTTTATAGGAAGTTTTACGAAAACAAACAATCATGCTCAACCGAAGAAAACTCATCAAACGCTTAACGGCCATCCCTGTATTGGGGGGGCTTGCCGGAAGCGGGCTTTCGTTTCGATCTATGGCCGCTGCAGCCGCCCCCAAACGTGATCTCTTTAAAGAGCTGGGGGTGCGGACGTTCATCAACGGTGTGGGCACTATGACTTATATGACAGGCTCGCTGATGCGGGACGAAGTGCTGGAAACCATTCAGGCCACATCGAGGGACTTTTGCTTACTCGACGAGCTGCAGGACAAGGTAGGAGAGAGGATCGCCCAAATGACACACGCTGAAGCCGCTGTGGTAACGTCGGGTGCGTTTTCCGGCCTTACGCTCGGCCTGGCGGGCATACTTACCGGCACCGATCAGAAGAAGGTAGAAGAGCTGCCGAATTTGGCTTACACGGGTATGAAATCGGAGGTGATTTGCCAGAATGCCCACAAGATTGTATACACGCACGCTCTTACAAATACCGGCTGTAAAATGGTGTATGCAGATACACCGGAAGAGGTAGAAAAAGCCATCAACGAACGAACCGCCCTGATGTTTTTCCTTCATATTGAGTCTGACAAGGGGCAGATACAGCATAAGGAGTGGGTGGAGCTTGGAAAAAAATACAACGTGCCCACGGCTATTGATATAGCTGCGGACGTACCTCCGGTGGAAAACCTCTGGAAGTTCAACGATATGGGTTTCGATTTTGTGGTGGTTTCAG
This sequence comes from uncultured Imperialibacter sp., assembly GCA_965651695.1. GTDB lineage: Bacteria > Bacteroidota > Bacteroidia > Cytophagales > Cyclobacteriaceae > Imperialibacter. Next base: position 4,905 of record CBFGTI010000201.1, read on the forward strand.
GCGGAAAGGCCATGCGGGGGCCCCAGAGTGCCGGAATTTTAATGGGCAGGAAGCATATCATAGAAGCTGCTCGCATGCACATGCCGCCGCGGGGATTCAACATTGGCAGGGGTATGAAGGTAAACAAAGAGGAGATTTTGGGGATGTACGTAGCACTGGAAGCGTTTATGAAGCTCGACCATGAAAAGGTGTGGAAGGAATGGGAAAGCGGCATTGCGCTGATAGAAAACGCCGTGAAAAAGGTAAAGGGCATAAGCACGGAAATTACCGTTCACCCGCTCGGTAATGTTACCCCCCGGCTAAATATTGCCTGGGACGAAAAGCTGGTGGCGATAACTGGCAAAGACCTGCAGGAGAGGCTAAGGGCAGGAAACCCGTCGATTGAAATAGCCGGCGGGCCAAAAAACGGTGTGAGCGTAACGGTGTGGATGATGCAACCCGGGCAACCAAAGATAGTGGCGGAGCGGTTGAGGGAGGAGCTTGGGAAGGCGGTCAGTCAGTAATCGGTTGGGCGGTAGGTTAGTAATCGGTGGTCGGTTGCATTTCGTGTGGAAAGGAGTGCTCTGAATCGCCGGACATCCGGATTAAGAAGAAGTTGATAGTTGATCTTAAAGCCCCTGATAGTGGTTTTCACCCTGTCAACGGGTGTTAAAAAGTCGATAGTCTGATCAGATCCGCAGCGAATGATCAATAGGCAACTGGCTGTTCCCGCCAACTGGCTCCTGCCGCTTAACTACACTCTCTATTTGACCACAACCGGCGTTGCAATACCGTTGAGGTCGTAGACAATATTGCCGGCACGGATTGTCATTTCGCATTCGAGCTTTTTGTCTCCTTTCACTTTATGGCCGGTATAGTCAAAGAAGCCAAAACCCCCTTCTCTTAGGTTTAATATCGCAATGTCGGCTTCAGCGCCCATGGAAAGGTGGCCCAACTCCTCCCTCTTAATTACGCGGGCAGGCTGCCAGGTCGACGCCGCTATTACAGAATGGAGGTCCATTCCTAGCTGATGGAACTTAGACATCACATTCAGCATATCCTTCATGGCGTTGTTCATGCTTCCGGTGTGCAGGTCGGTGCTGATGGTATTGGGGTAGAATCCGCTTTTTACCGCCGGAATAGCCTGCGAATACGCAAAGCTAATGCCTCCATACCCTACGTCGAACACAATGCCTCTTTTCTGCGCTTCCCATACAAAAGGCTTCACCTTGCTGGTAGCGGTATCTACAATAAACTCTCTCGTATTGAGCTGCCCGAATGCATGGGTAAATATATCTCCCGGCCGCAGGTGGCTGAAAAACAGTTCTTGTATGGAAAGGGGCGGATTGTTTCCCCCGAAATCAATCATTACGGGCATGTCTGCCATTTTTCCAGCTTCTACCGCCTTGTCTACCGGCGTCCACTCGGGCCCGTTGTAGTGCGCTACTTTAAAACCCACCACATAGTTTCTGTTTTGCTTGGCCACGCTTGCAGTCATTTTGGCGTCCATATCGTTGATGTTCTGCTCCCAAACACCGCCACGCATGCCTTCACCCACAATATTGAGCATCGACAGTACCCTCGTTTTAGAGTTATCGATGATGTTGGTTTTAAATACTGAAAAGTTCTTCCAGCCCGCCCCGCCGGCATCTACTATGGTAGTAACACCATTTCGGAACGTGAATCCATCCGGCATAACTGCCAGCAGCCCGTTGCTCAGGTAATGATTGGGCTCAGTACCTAAGAAAACATGCCCGTGGATATCGATAAGCCCGGGCGTTACGTACAACCCGGTAGCATCTACAACCTGCACACCCGAGGCCGGATCGATGTTTTTCGCGACCAGCGCAATTTTTCCCTCGCCAACAGCCACGTCCATGACTTGGTCGATTCCATTTTTCGGATCAATAACATGTCCATTTTTAATGACAATGCTATAGGATTGTGCCGCGGCAAAGTGGCTGAGGAAAAAGAGGATGATCAGGCTGAAATAATGGCGCATAACTTACTTTTTTGAAGCTTGTTGGGGAAAAATCGAATAGAGCCAGTATGCCTTATATGTAGGCAATGCAGTCCATTTCTACCAGCGAATCGCCGGGTACTCCGCCATAAGTGGCAACGGTGGTACGAACCGGAGGCTTGCTTCCGAATCGTCCTTTGTACACTTCGTTCATGGCAGCATAGTCGTTAAGGTCGTGCAGAAAAACGCCCACTTTCAATACTTTTTCCATCGATGAGCCGGCTTTGATCAATTCTTTCTCCAACTCCTTCAGCACGTGATCGGTGTGAGCCTTAATATCTCCTTCGAAGTGGGCTCCCTTGCCGGCAATAAAAACGAGATTACCGAATTTGGTATGCCCTGAAAACAAGGGAACATCCTGGTAGGTAGTAACGTTGCCTGCTTCTTTTTCCGGAGTGGCTTCAGCCTTTGCTGTGGCAGCAATGCCCAGGCCGGTAACACCTGCCATTGAGGCAAAAAGTTTTTTTAGGAGCGATCTGCGTTCGAGATTTTTCATTTGACGTAGTTTAGGTTTAAATAACTGGCAATCTGACAATCCGATACCAGTAGCTGCTCATCTAAGGTAGAAAAAAAAATGAAATTGAGGATGAAAAAATCCCGTTTAGTGTAATTGTGTGCGGAAACATTCAAAATAAAGGAAGGCACGCCTTTGTTTGCGTGCCTTCAGCTGAACATTTCGTTGAGATGCCGTTTAGTCAAAGATCCGTAAACTTTTCCCGACCCCATTCCGGTAGAAGGGTAGCAGTCCAACTAAACGGCTAGCAGATTTATTCCACTATTTCTATTGATACCAGTGCCGTTGAATAGAAGTCGAATGCAGTAGGTATTAGAAAGCCATCGTCGTCAACATAACGGCCGTCGGAGTCCATACCAATTTCATATATTAATTCTATGGTGCCAGTAACGTCTTCCGGTGCCTGATAGGTAACTGTGGCCCGGCCATGCCCAAACATGTTTAAACTTAACGACTCATAAGCGTTCGCAGTCGGCGCACTTAAAATAGTTTCCCTGCCTGTTATGCTGGCCACGTTGTAACGATTTTTACAAAACACATCATTGGCAAGTATCTCAATTGAAATTTCATCTCCTTGTTTCACTTGCACGTATTCGGAGACACCCCCCTTCAAGCAATCTTCCTCATTTTTCATTGTGAGGGTAACGTTTATCGTTTTTTTAACACCTTTAGCGTCAAGTGCTTCAATTGTTAAATAGTCTGAGCCAGACTCGAACTCCGTAGAGGGTGTGTACTTGATGTACCGTGCGCTGTCGAGCACAACGGCGGTGCCTTTTACGCCGTTGGCTGTAATTTCAGCTGATTTAAACGATCCCATAGCCTGGGCCGGTGTTAGAATAACCGGCGTACCGGGAACCGCCACTACCTCCAGTTCATAAACTGGAATTTCGTCTGTCTTTTCACCGCATCCAATGAAAATTGTGGCTGCCATTAAAACGGTAAGCAGCTTTTTAACCGAAAAAAGTTTGTTGTACATTTTGTTGATTTGTGTGTAAAAAGAAAAGTATAAAAAGGGGATCGGCTGGTTGTTGAACAGTTGGGCAGGCAATTAACCTTACCCGCCATTCGTCCAACTTGCCAGCCTGAAAAAATCTGTCGTATATTAAGTCCGGCTTAACCTGCATCCCATGATACTTACTTTTTTGTCTTTCATTGCCTTCACAGCTTTTGTGGCAGTTTTTTCGTGGTACAAGCTCCGCAAAGACAAACTCGACACCCAGGATTCTTATTTCCTTGGCGGGAGAAGTCTAACGGGATTAGTTATAGCCGGCTCTATGCTGCTTACTAACATCTCCACCGAGCACCTGATTGGCATGAACGGGTCGGCTTACAAAAATGGCTTTATCATCATTGCCTGGGAGGTGACGTCGGCTGTGGCATTGGTGATCGGGGCGCTTTACTTTATTCCTGTTTTTTTGCGAATGGGTCTCACCACCATACCCCAGTACCTCGAGTACCGGTTCGACCGTACCACCCGTACGCTGGTAGCCCTTTTTCTCATTGTGTCGTTTGTGGTTACCTTGTTGCCAATTGTATTGTACACGGGCGCCATTAACCTCGAAAGCATTTTTAATGTGTCGGCGATGCTGAACATCAGCCGGACTGAGGGCCTTTGGGTAATGGTGATCCTGATCGGCGTGATCGGCTCTGTTTACGCGATTTTCGGTGGATTGAAGGCCGTTGCTTTTTCAGATACTATCAACGGTCTCGGGTTGTTTGCCGGTGGACTGCTGGTGACGGGCCTGGCTCTCTGGGATATAGGCGACGGCAGTATATTCGGCGGGCTTTCGAAAGTTTACAATGCCGCTCCTGAAAAGTTTAACGTAATCGGTGCCAAAGATTCGGTACTGCCTTTCGAAACGCTTTTTACCGGCCTCATGATCAACCAGCTGTACTTCTGGTGTATGAACCAAACCATTATTCAGCGGGCATTTGGAGCCAAAAACCTGGCTGAAGCACAGAAGGGGCTGCTCTACACGGGCGTTCTGAAGCTGCTCATTCCAATTATCATTGTGCTGCCAGGGGTTATCGGCTTTTATTATTACGGCGATAGCTTTTACAACAACCAGGACCTCATTTATCCTGAGCTGGTGAAGAGGGTGCTGCCCGTTTGGTTGACCGGGTTTTTTGCGGCGGTGGTAATGGGCGCTGTACTCAGCACGTTCAACAGTGTACTCAACAGTACGGCCACTATTTTCAGCGTGGGTATTTACAAACGCCACATCAACAAGCAGGCACCGGAAACCCAGCTGGTGAAGGTTGGGAAGCTGACTTCCGTTGTGTTGGCTATTTGCGCCATACTGGTAGCACCCATGGTGGCCAATGCCCCGGAAGGTCTTTACCAGCTGCTGCAGCAATTGAACGGTATTTTTTTTATTCCCATAGCGTCTATTCTGCTTGCCGGTCTGTTTTTGCCATACATTTCAGCACTCGGCGCCAAAGCCGGCCTTTTGGTGGGACTGGCGTTCTACATTCTCACCAGCTTTGTTTTGCGGGTCGACATTCATTTTGTTCACCTGTGGGGAATAGAATTTTTGCTGAAT
>CBFGTI010000202.1:0-9927 GCA_965651695.1 uncultured Imperialibacter sp.
GCCTCCCGTAGTCTGATAGAAGCTTCCGCGCGGGATTTGAATAGCCTGAATATTCTCGCTCAACTGCAATCTAATCTGCAGGGTTTGCCCTCTCCTTATTCCCTGAGGCACCTCGCCTTCAAAGTACATGTCTACTTCAAACAAACCGTTTCTTACTTCACCATAGTTCTTCATAATGGTAAGCTCGTAAGTGCCTCCGGCAAAATCGAATGTACCTTTAAGCCCCTCGTAAATCCGCGAAAGGTAATGCTCGTCGATCTGCGCACGTACTTTAAACCCATCCAAATCGTCGATTTGCCCAATGTTTTGGCCGGGGGAAATTGATTCGCCAACTTCACCGTTTACGGTTGACAAGCGACCGGAAATAGGGGCTCGTATGTAGAGGTTCTCAAGGTTTTGACGAATCATGTTCAGATTGTCGTTGGTCCTTTTCAAAAGCGCCTGCGAATTCTGGATTGTATTCTGAGCGTTCAGCGAATCCACCTTTTGAGATTTTATTTCAATCTCCCTGGTTTTAATAAGCCGCTCATAGTCAAGCTTGGTTCTCAAAAATTCCTGCTCGGAAATTACCTTTTCCTTAAAAAGCTGTTCGCTTCTCTCGTACACATCTTTGGCCTGGGCAATTTGATAGTCGAGCGTAATAAGGGTACGCTGAAGCTGAAATAAACTCTGCTGCATTTGCAGACGGGTATTTTGTAGCTGGTTCATCAAAATAAAAGCCTGCGTTTCTTCCCTTATAAAGCTTTGAAGAAGGTTGTTGTTGGTTAGCCCCAAAATGGTATCACCTTCCTCTACATTGATGCCACCTTCGTAGTACTTCTTTTCAATTATACCACCCTCAATTGCATCGAGCCGGATAGTTTTTATTGGTAATACCTGGCCATCGACGGGGATAAACTCCCTGAATTCCCCTTGTTGTACTTCAGCTATATTGATCTTATCAACTGACACATTCAGCTTAGAGCTTCTGTCGGCAAATACAAAGCTGTAAATGACAAAAAGCACGAATGCTCCGCTAAGACCATAAATGGCTATTTTCTTTAAAGTCCACTTTCTTTTTTTGATAACACGATCCATTTGCTACGTTATTTCAAGTCTGTGCCAAAAGTATCCAACAAAAGTGCCACAAATAGCAACTTGCTATTATTCAGTAAGTTAGCAATTATTCCGGTGATTGTTATAGTTCGATTATGTACACTTAGGCCCAATGGGTGTTCGCTTATGAGCAAAGGAACAGGGCAAAATGATCAATCTGGACAAAAAAAAAGGAATCAGGCGTTCACCTGATTCCCAAAGGTCAAAAACTCAAAATAAAAAGGACTAATCAAATCTTAATCCACAACAACACACGAATATAAAACAATCGATTATAAAATAAAATTCCTGCCCCCTAATATTTTATCGCCGGCCGGGCATCGTTGTACTTTAAGAGAATAACTTAGCTGCCACTCAAGGCTGGCAAACTATTTGTATGACAATTATTGACCACAAACTTTGAGGAAATGAAAGTTGGTATTTCAAGAAGATATTTATTGTTAGTTGCCTTTATCGTTATCCTTGCGGTAATATATACAGGCGGTCTGGCAATGGCGTATTCTTTTCAGCCGGTGGCCGCCGACTCAACGGAAGTAACTCCCGGTGTCGGAAAAAATATACTGGAGCGCCCGATACGTTACGGGCATTTGGGGAAAGATGTATCGTTCGATTTTTCCCTTACCACTACCGGGCGTAGTCAATTTCAACTGAGCTTCGACAATCCGTACAGCTATCCTGTAGAGATAAAGATTTACAGCATCATTGGCAACCTCATTACCCGTGAGGAAGCTCCGGCAGGCATGAATTTTAAAAAGACATATAATTTTTCCCGCGATAAAATGCGGCTATTTGTGGTGGAGGTTGGCAACGAGAAGCATAATCTCACAAAAAAGATTACCACCATCTGAACCCAACCATTATCGGCTGAACGGTGCAAGACAAAAAAAGCAGGACTTTTCCTGCTTTTTGCATTTCAACCTGTTTGGCGGCGGTCAACTGATCTCTACCAACTCAATTTCGAAAGTGAGGTCTTTGCCTGCCAACGGATGGTTTGCATCCAACACAATTTTCTCCTCATCAACCGCGGCTACTACTACCGGTCTCGAGCGGTTGCCATCGTTAATAGCCAACTGCATGCCTACCTCCGGCGTTATATCATTTGGCACCTGCGCCTTGGGCACCTCTACCATCAGATCGTTGCTGCGTTCACCGTACGCTTCGTTACACGGAATATTAGTTTCTTTCACTTCGCCAACAGTCATTCCCATCACAGCTTGCTCAAACCCGGGGATCATTTGTCCCTGCCCAATTGTAAAAGCCAACGGTTCGCGGCCTTGAGACGAATCGAACACGGAGCCGTCTACCAGCTTTCCTGTATAGTGAACCTTTACAGATTGTCCGTTTTTTGCTACTGACATGATTTTCAATTTAATATTAACAATTCGATTTATTCAAAGGTAGGCAATTGGGGAGGGGATAGAAACCTATGACCGCTTTTGTTATGATTATGAACAAAAAATGTTCATATTCGCACAGTTGTGTTTGGTGGAAACATGCTTACAATTGAATGAGCTTGACTTTTCACGATTGGCACAATACTGGCAAAAAATCATTGTAGCTGAGAAAAAAATTATGACAACAGAAAAAGAGCTTGGTAAGATCCTGATTATTGATGACGATGAGGATGTGCTGCTGGCAGCGAAGATGCTGCTAAGAAAACATGCAGAAAACGTAATAATTGAAAAAAATCCGAAAAAAATCCCTTTCCTTCTCAACAACGACACTTACGATGTGATCTTGCTCGACATGAACTTCAGCAAGGACATTACCAGTGGAAAGGAGGGCTTTTATTGGCTCGAGCAGATTCTTGAGCGTGACCCCACGGCTGTTGTCATTCTTATCACGGCGTTTGGCGATGTAGAAATGGCGGTGAAGGCACTGAAGGAGGGCGCCACCGACTTTGTGCTGAAGCCCTGGCAAAACGAAAAGCTCATTGCTACACTATCGTCGGCAGCTAAACTCAAAATGTCGAGAAATGAAGTAACGCAGCTAAAGCAGGCAAAACAGGCGCTTGAAGAGGGAATCAACCAACCCTTTAAGGAGATTATTGGAGAAAGCCAGGCTATAAAGAATGTCTTCAATGTAATAGACAAGGTAGCTCAAACGGATGCAAACGTGCTGATACTGGGAGAAAACGGCACTGGTAAGGAGCTGATTGCCCGGGCGCTGCACCAAAAGTCGATGCGGAGAGACAAGGTGTTTATAGGCGTAGATATGGGGGCGATTACTGAAACACTGTTTGAAAGTGAGCTTTTCGGGCATAAAAAAGGCGCTTTTACCGATGCCAAAGAAGACCGCGCAGGCCGGTTTGAAGCCGCCAACGGAGGAACGCTTTTTCTGGACGAAATTGGCAACCTGAGCATGCCGCTCCAGTCTAAGCTGCTTACGGCGCTCCAAAAAAGAGAGGTGGTAAGAATCGGAACAAACAAATCCATACCTGTTGACATACGGTTGATATGCGCCACCAACATGCCCATTTACGAAATGGTGGAAGAAAACACCTTCAGGCAGGACTTGCTGTACAGAATAAACACGGTGGAGATTCACTTGCCGTCGCTGCGTGACCGTCTCGACGACATCCCGCTGCTCTCCGACCACTTTATTAAAATGTATTGCAACAAGTACCGCAAGCCGCCCAAGAAACTGTCGCCCCAGGCACTAAAAAAACTGCAAAAGTATAATTGGCCGGGCAACATACGTGAGCTGCAGCACGCACTGGAGCGGGCTATTATCATGAGCGATTCGAATATGCTGTCGCCCGACGACTTCTTTTTTCTGAATCAAAAGGCTGAAAATAAAACCGAAAGCGAACCCGAAACTTTTAATCTCGACGATGTAGAAAAGTCGGTCATTCAAAAAGCCATCAACAGGCACGGCGGCAACATTTCAAAAGCAGCCAAAGAGTTGGGACTGACGAGGGCGTCGCTGTACCGTAGAATGGAGAAACATGGCCTTTAAAAGCTTTAAGGCAGCCCTGGCTCTCAGGGTTGTTCTTTTGATTGGCAGCATTTTTCTGCTTACACACCTGTATTACAACGATTCCTACGACCTCACCAAAACACTGGTGATCGGAATGATTTTGTACCAGGTATACGCCCTGTTTCACTACCTCGACAAATCGAACCGCGAAATAGCCAACTTCCTGAGCTCCATTCAGTACGACGACTTCTCCAACACTTACACTTATCGTAATACCGGAGGCTCGATTGACCTGCTTTATGAGCAGTTTAATAATGTGATGAAAAAGTTCAGGGAAATAAGGGCCGAAAAAGAAGCACAGTACACCTACCTGAAGACGATCGTACAGCACGTGGGTATTGGGATTATTACTTTCGATAAGAAAGGAGAAATTCAGATCCTCAACACCGCCGCCCGGCAGTTGCTTCATATCGGGCAGATTAAAAACATTTCGAACCTCAAAAGCATAAGCCAGCTGCTGGTCGATAGCTTTTTCATGCTAAAAACCGGCGGCAGAGACCTCATAAAAATCGAAAGAAATGGTGAGGAGGTGCAGCTTGCTATTTATGCCATCGAGCTAACCATGCGGGGAGAAGAGTTTAAGCTAGTTTCTCTGCAAAACATCAAAAGCGAGCTGGAGGAAAAGGAGATGGAGGCCTGGCAAAACCTGATCAGGGTGCTCACACACGAGATCATGAACAGCGTTACGCCTATTTCGTCTCTCGCTGGCACGGTAGAGTCGGAGCTCGGCGGCTATTTACACACGAAAAACCACGAAAATCTAATCTCCAGGGAAGAGATTGAGGATTTGTTTCTGGCTGTTCAAACAATCCATCGCCGTAGCGAAAGCCTTATTAAGTTTGTGTCAGACTTCAGAAACCTCACCCGTCTCACCATGCCCAAGCTTGCGCCCATTCGGGTGAGCGAAATGCTCGACCATGTGCTGATGCTGCTGAAGTTTGATATAGACCGAGCGGGTATTTCGCTTTCGTGTAAAATAGAACCCAGAAACCTGGAGGTAGTGGTCGACAAAGACCAGATTGAGCAGGTGCTGATAAACCTTGTGAAAAATGCTGTGCAAGCCCTGGAAGAAAACGACGAAATGGAAAGGGAAAAATCGCTTGTCATTACAGCCTCCGCCCCTGCCGCATCGGGCGTCACCATTTCCATCAAAGACAACGGCCCCGGCATAGAGGAAGAGGCGCTTAAGAAAATATTTATACCTTTTTTTACCACCAAAAAAAGCGGCTCCGGCATTGGGTTAAGTTTATCGAAACAGATTATGAGGCAACACAAGGGATCTATAAGTGTGCGGTCTGTGTTAAATGAAGGAACGGAATTTATATTGAAGTTTAGTCTTTAGTTAATTATCTTTCTTCGTTTTTATTTCCTTCCTTTTTGAAATAGATTTACTCAAAGGCATCGAGATGGGAAAGACACGTGATATAATAAGATCTATCCTGGCAGATAAATTGGCATGCCCGCTTTCAAAAATCACGCCCGATGCTTCGCTTTTTAAAGATTTAGGTGCCGATTCGCTCGACCATGCCGAACTGGTAATGGAATTTGAAAGAGAATTTAATATTACTATTCCCAGCTCGGAGGCATCGCAAATACACACAGTAAAACAAGCCGAAGATTTTATCGACAACAAATTGAAATAGGCCGGCATGCGAAACTAGTGCGTTCTACCGTGTTTGGGTTATTTCCTCACTTGAAGTAGCTTTACTGTAGCCGGTACAGGCGACTTATTTAGCAGGCATGTCAAAAAAATTTCTTTTTATTGTTCAGGGCGAAGGGCGTGGACACATGACCCAGGCCATTTCGCTCTTCGAAATGCTTCAGAACGCCGGGCACGAGGTAACTCACGTGGTAGTGGGGCGCAGTTCGCGCCGCGACCTCCCCTCTTTCTTTCAAAGCAGAATTAAGGCTCCTGTAACCGGCATTTCGAGCCCCAACTTTGTGGCCGACAAAAACAACAAGTCGGTAAAAATAGGCCCCACAATTACCCATAACCTGGTGCATTTTACCAACTACGTGAAGAGTCTGCAGGCGCTCGACAAAATAGTGAAAGCCTCCAAACCCGATGTAATCGTCAATTTCTACGACTTTCTGGGTGGCTTATACAATGGCCTGTATAAACCCAAATCGGAATACGTTTGTATCGGGCATCAATACCTCGCCTACCATAAAGACTTTCCTTTCCCAAAGAAGAAGGGCTTCGACAAGCGGCTTTTGCTCAACAACAACCGGCTCACCGCCTGGGGGGCAAAAAAACTGCTTGCATTATCGTTTGCTCCCTATACCCAGCCGGAAAATAAGAAGCTTGTAATTGTGCCCCCGCTGCTGCGGAAGGAAGTAACGCTGCTTACCCCTTCCGAAAAAGATTTTATACTTACGTATATGGTAAACGACGGCTACAGCAGAGAAATTGAAGCCTGGCATAAGGCCAATCCTGCTGTAAGCGTGCAGTCATTTTGGGACAAAAAAGGGATGCCCGATCCTTATGTGGTAGACAACACCCTCACCTTTCATCAGCTGGGGGATGAAAAGTTTCTTGAGCTGATGCGCACGTGCAAAGCCTACGTAAGCACAGCCGGCTTCGAGTCGATATGTGAGGCCATGTATCTAGGCAAACCGGTAATGATGGTGCCTGTAACCGGCCATTATGAGCAGGAATGCAATGCATTGGATGCTGTAAAGGCCGGTGCCGGCATCAGCGCCACCTCTTTTAACTTATCAGAAGTTATTGAGTACCTTCCCCATCACAAATCGGGCGCTGAGGCGTTTAGGAATTGGACTAACCAGTGTGAGGAAATTATATTGAGAGAACTTGGGTGAGGCCTCCGTGATTGCCTCGTCGGTCCACAATGAAACTCTTAGCTAAAGTTGGCTATGGCTGTAATCAGTAAAAAAAAGGTACCTTTTAAAATAAGCAGCCAGCTTACCAAATACCTCAAAAGGTACGACAGGGAGCTAAAAGTACCTATACACTACCACGACCTGCTTCGCTACGAGAATTCCATTCCGCTGTTCGACGTATCGGGAAAAGACACGCTGTGGGAATCGGTTTTTTATGCGCAGAATGACATGCACGACATTCACTTTGCGCTCAAACGCATCTATGCCATACTTAAAGCAGGAGGCGATATGAGTGTGCTGGACCATGTGGTGGTAGAGCGGGTAGATATATGCACCTTTGGTAATACGCAGCCGTTCAGGGTAAGGGTAGTGAACAAAATCAACGACAACTTCGACTACTTTTACGTAAAAAATGCGGATGCCAGCCGCATTTACGGCCTGGAGCTCGAGCACCTGCTTTCACCCAACCGGATCAGCTTTATTGTGCATGAAAATACGCTGATAGAAGAGCACATCATCGGCATTCCAGGCGATCAGTTTATTAAATACCACCTCAAAGATGCCAACCTGAATCAGATACGGCTGGCTAAGGAATTTGTGAAGTTCAATGAGCGGTGCTTGGTTCGGCTGCTGGGCGACATGCACTCCAGCAACTTTGTAATAGACATCACGCCCGATTTCGAAGAAATAACCTACCGCATCCGGGCAATCGACTTCGACCAGCAATCTTTTGAAGGCCGCCGTGCCATTTACATGCCACAGTACTTTAAGCAAAACAACCCGATCATTGAGCTCGGCTACAAAACACTGACGCCGGAGTCGGTGAGGCAATACCGGCGTGAAGAGCGGTCGCTTATAGCCAACCGGGTACGAAATTCCCGCTATGCGCTCAAAGACCTGCTGGATGCGATGGTGGCCGACACCATTTCTTTCGACGAAAATGTGGCGCAACTCAAAAGCGACCTGGCGGAGTTTTACAACGAGCCACGCTTTTTGAAGTGCCGGAATATGGGCGAAATGGTGAAGCTAAGCTTGAAAATGGTTTTCTTAAAACCCGATCTGTATAAATAGTCCACGGTCCACCGTCGATTGTCCACGGCACATTTCGTTCAGCAAAAATTTGTGTCAACCACAACATTCATTCGTGCAAGCTTGTGCTGCTAATGCAGCTCACGCCACCCTGGCATGTGTCTCACATGACAGCATAATGGCGTTGGGAAGAGTCCACGGTCCACCGTCGATTGTCCACGGCACATTTCGTGCGGCGAGAATCTGCATCGGCGATTTCGGAAGAACAAGCTCACGCAAAGCCCCTGGCAGCGGGTGGGAAAGTCCACGGTTGACCGACGATTGTCGACGGCCCATTTCGTTCGGCAAGAATCAATATCGGCGATTTCGGAAGAATAAGGTAAACAGGAAGCCCCTGACAGTGGTTTTTCACCCTGTCAGCGGGTGGGAAAAGTCCACGGTCCACAGTCGATTGTCCACGGCACATTTCGTGCGGCGAGAATCTGCATCGGCGAATTCGGAAGAACAAGGTAAACAGGAAGCCCCTGACAGCGGGTGGGGAAGTCCACGGTCCACAGTCGATTGTCGACGGCACATTTCGTTTGGGAAGGGTTCAACGTGTGAGCAAAAAATCAATAGAGGTAAACCCCCATTTCATCACCTACTACTACCTCCACATGCTCCTCGATGGTGGTAGATAGCTCGTAACCTTTGTAATTGGCACTGATAGGGAATGTTTTGTGGCTTCTATCGACGAGGATGGCTGTTTCTAGCTTCTTCAAATTTGCACTTAGTAGCACTTTCATACTAAAAGCAATGGTTCTCCCGCTATTTAGTACATCATCAACAAGTATCACGCACTTGTTCCTTAGCTCCTCGGGCCGGCAGTCCATTTTTACGTCGCTGTCAACAGGATTAAGCTTGTCGATATCAATGCGGACGAGCCTCACAGCAATGTCCGATACCGACTCCATGTTTTGTTTCAGCGTCTTGGCCAGCTCGTAACCTTTATCGTAAATGCCGGCCAAAATCAATTCCTTCTCGTCCAGATTATATTCAAGTACTTCAAAAGCCATACGCCGGAGCTTCTGAGCAACTTGTTCTTTATTAAGGATAAGGCTGCGGGGAGATTTGCCTTTGATGTTCGCCATGTATTAAGGAATGGGTAAAACTTTGCTATCCTTAAAGGTAGAAAGAATTACCATAGACTGGAGACTATCCACCACCTCAATTTCGCTCACTTTTTCGAGCATCAGTTTCTGATACGACGCTATATCTTTTGCAATCACTTTCAATATAAAATCGCCCGACCCCGTGGTGTGGTGGCATTCAATTACCTCCTCCACTTTATTAATCTCCTCCAAAAACTTATCGATGTTCCTTTTGTTGTGGCCCTTAAGGGTGACCTGCACAAAGGTACTCACACCCAAACCGATCTTCTCGGTATCGAGCTTGGCATGATAGCTCTTAATAAGTCCTGAGGTTTCGAGCTTTTTCACCCGCTCAAGTGTTGGGGCAGGCGATAAGCCTATTTCCTTAGACAATTGAGCGTTGGTGATTTTGGCGTTCGATTGAAGGATTTCAAGGATCTTTCGATCTGTTTTATCCAACTTTACATTGGGATAATTCATCATATGGGTAACCAAATAAAATTTGCTACAAAGCTAAGTATAATATGGTTTATTCTAAAATATTCTTTGAATATGTGGAATAGCCGTAATTTCTTGGTGATTCCACGAAAAGCTTCCATTAATCATCTCCAAACGCCATTCAAAAGGAACTTCTGCGGTTCGGTGTTTCACCAAATAATATTTCTGAAACCGCTCAGCGGGCAAGAACCACTATTCGCGATGTAAAATAGTGTCATATAGCCCCGGTGAGGTATTACAACGGCCTTCTTTTCTTACCGCGATTGGACGCTAATAGGCGCTAATGCAGGGATGGAGGTGTTTCTTTCTTCTTCTTATTAGCGTTCATTGGCGATCATTAGCGGTTCCTTCTTTT
>CBFGTI010000203.1:0-9871 GCA_965651695.1 uncultured Imperialibacter sp.
TCCGCTGGTGGATACTAGTGTTGCCCGGCCTGGCGGTGGTATTGGTGGCCATGCTGGCAGTGAGCGGGCAGTCGATGAAGGCGGCCCGGGCCAACCCTGCCAAAATACTGAAAGACGAATAAAATGGAACAACCCCAATCTACTTGGCTTCGCTTTCTTCGCTGGTTTTGCCCGCCCGAGCTTTACGAAAGTATAGAAGGCGACCTGCTTGAGCAGCACGAAGCAGACCGGCAGCAACTCGGCGAACGGAAAGCCAACTGGCGGCTCCGGTGGAATGTGCTGCGGTTTCTCCGGCCGGGGATTGTACTCAGAAACTCTTATTCTACCCACTTAACCAATACAGGCATGCTACGAAATTACCTTGTGGTCGCTTACCGAAACATCCTCAGAAACCCGGGCCACACCAGCCTGAACGTGCTGGGGCTTGCTCTTGGCCTCACCAGCTGCTTTTTAATCGGGCTGTATGTGCGTTACGAGCTCAGCTTCGATACTTTTCACGAAAACAGGGAGGGCATCTACCGATACATTCCGCGCTATCCCAAAGATGGACAAATGACGATGCAGGTGAACACAGCCCCGGGCATAGCCCCGTACCTTGAAAACACATTCCCGGAAATTGAGCAAGCAGTGAGGTACAGTAATTGGGATAACCTTCCCCTATTTGAAGTTGGTGAAAAGCAGCTTCCGCAAGGCGCCGTCGCTTTGGCCGATGAAAGTTTCTTCCAGGTGTTTTCATTTAAACTATTGATGGGAGAAAAAACGGAAGTACTAAAACGGCCGCTTTCGATGCTGATGTCGCGAAGCATGGCCGAAGCAGCATTTGGAAGCGAAAACCCTATAGGCAAGGTCGTTCTTTACAACCAAAACCTTTCTTTTGAAGTGACCGGTGTCTTTGAAGACACTCCTGCTAATAGCCATCTGCAGTTTTCCTACTTATTTTCATTAGCCTCGCTTCCCCGGTTGTATGGCGAAGACAATAGTGTACTGACGAGTATGAACAACTGGATGTTCTCAACCTACATCTATGCACCGGCTGTGGCGGATATGGATGATTTTGAGCAAAAGTTGCTGGAAGGAATGAGAAGAAGGATGAAAGAATTGGGGTTCAGGGAAGAGGCCGCGGATCATTGGCTGCAACCGCTCAGTAGTATCCACTTTACACAGGGCATACGAGGCGACGGTAAAACGGCCGACATCAGCTATGTGTATATCTTCGCGGTTGTTGCTGTATTCATTATCGTCATCGCCTGCTTTAACTTCATGAACCTTTCCACAGCCAGGGCCATGCGCCGGGCGAAGGAGGTGGGGATTCGCAAAACCATGGGCGCCTTCAGAACCCAGCTGATACTCCAGTTTTTAGGGGAGGCCTTTTTAACAGTTCTGCTGGCCGCGGCGCTCAGCCTGGTGCTGTTTGGGCTAAGCGTTCCCTGGTTTAATAAAGCAATGGACATGCAACTGCAATTCGATCCGGCTGCCGATACTGGTTTCGTAATTCAGGTATTTGCAGTTATCATCCTCACGGCAATTGCAGCAGGCAGCTACCCGGCCTTCTACCTCTCTTCTTTTAGTCCTTCCAAAGCTTTGGGATGCAGCAGGGTTGGCAGAGGTAAATCTACTTTAAGAAATGTGCTTACTGTTGCGCAGTTCAGCATCGCTGCGTTTCTTATTACCGGCACTTTAGTCGTGACTAGCCAGACAAGCTTTATGAAAAACGCCAAACTCGGTTTCGATAAAGAGCAGGTGGTGCATTTTTACCTGCCTCAAAGCATGCGGGGTCACAATTTCGAAGTACTGAAGCAAAGCCTGACAGCCCATAGCAGCATTTCGTCGGTAGCCAAAAGCAGTGAAGTGCCGGGAGATGTGACGGGCCATTTTATATATGAAATACCGGATGGCGAAGAAATAAGGAGAGAGGCATTTACTACCATAGCGGTGGACTATAATTATATCGATGCATTGGGTATAGAGCTGGCAGCTGGCCGCAATTTCTCAAAAGACTTCAGCAGCGATGCGAAACAAGCCTACATCGTAAATGAACGACTGGTAAAATTTCTCGGACTCGACAAGCTGCCTGTCGGCCCAGTGGGAGCAAGTTTCCGGCTAATGAGCACTGATTATCCCGAAGGAAAAATTATAGGCGTGGTAAAAGACTTTCATGCGAGGTCGTTGCAAAACCAAATTGAACCGATGGTCATGTGGCTGAGCAATGGTGGCTGGGAGCAAATGGGCATAATGAAAATGAAGGGAGAGGATGTGGCGGGTACGCTTGCTGTGCTGGAAGCGGAATGGGAGAAGGTAGCGGGCGGTTATCCCCTCAGCTTCCAGTTTCTCGACGATTATATCGACAATATGTATCGAAACGAGGAAAAGACCATCGCCCTCGTCGGCGCCTTTTCAATGCTGGCCATTTTCGTCTCGTGCCTGGGGCTGGTAGGATTGGTGTCGCACCTGGCCGAGCAGCGCAGGAAGGAAATCGGGATCCGTAAGGTGTTGGGAGCTTCCGTAGCCAGCATTATCTCTTTGCTGTCGTGGCGGTTTGTTCGGCTTATACTCATTTCGGTGGCCATAGCTATGCCGCTGGTTATTATTTCTGCTGACGAGTGGCTGGCAAATTTTGCCTATGCTATCGAAGTGAAGTGGTGGCTTTTTGCGCTGCCGGCCGTGGGGATATTGGCCATCGCTCTGCTCGTTTCCGGAAGCTTTACATTGAAGGCTGCGCGGTCAAACCCGGTTAACAGCCTCAGGTATGAGTAAACCTCCGAAAAACTGGCTCCGCTTCCTTCGCTGGTTTTGCCCGCCCGAGCTTTACGAAAGTATAGAAGGCGACCTGCTGGAGCAGCTTGAGGTCGACAGGCAAGAGTTTGGCGAAAGGAAAGCCAACTGGCGGCTCCGGTGGAATGTGCTGCGGTTTTTCCGGCCGGGGATTGTGTTCAGAAACTCATTTTCAAAAGGAATAATCAATACTATTATGTTTAGAAGTTATTTAAAGATTGCCGTCCGCAGCGCCATGAAAAGGAAGCTGTACTCGGCTATTAATGTGCTGGGCCTCAGCATAGGCGTGGCGGCATGCCTGCTCATCTACCTCTTTGTGATGGATGAAAGAAGCTTCGATCAGTTCCACGCCAACAAAGACCTCCTATACCGACTGCACGGGGAGTCGTACCAACCCGGTGAAAACGGCGAGGGTACCTACGGCAAAACGGCGGTAATGTCGCTTGCCCTGGCGCCTACAGCCAAAGCGGAAGTACCCGAAGTACAGTACGCCACGCACTACGTAAAAAGAATAGAGTACTTTCTTCATGGCGATCAGGCTGTAAAAGAGGATGTAGCGTATGTAGGGCCGGATTTCTTCAAGATGTTTTCCTTTGATCTGCTGGCGGGAAAACCTGCTGCATTATTTGCAAGCAAAGAGGAGGTGGTGCTCACCCGGCAAGCAGCAGAGAAATACTTCGGGAATGACGACCTGCCAGGCGGGCCAATAGGTAAGACCATCAGGATGGGTATGGGCGGAGAAAAACCGTTGTTGGTCACTGGTATTATAGAAAATCCTCCGGCCAATTCGAGCATCAGCTTCGAAATGCTTCTTCCCGTGGAAAGCATGAACAATTACACCCAGCACAACCTCGATTTGTGGCTGAACCAGGGCTTTCCCACTTTCATTCAGCTCTATCCAAGTGCCGATCCGGCGGTGCTGTCGGCCAAGCTGGACGGCCTGGTGGAAAAGTATATGCAGAAGGACCTCGAATGGTGGAGGCAGCGGATGAATGCGCCGGAGAATGTGGAAATGTACCGGATGGGTTTTTCCAAACTAACCGATATACACCTGCAAAAAGAGATAAGCTGGGAGAAAGTGAGCGACCCGCAGTATGCGTATATTTTGGCTGGCATAGCTATTCTTATCCTGTTCATTGCCGGCATCAATTATGTAATGCTGGCCATGACAAGCTCCGCCGGCAGGCGCAAGGAGGTGGGTGTTCGCAAAGTGGCAGGTGCCCGCCAAAAGCAATTGATCTGGCAGTTTGGGTTCGAGTCCACCTTCCTCGCTTTCATTGCCATGCTTCTGGGCATCGGGTTGATGCTCTTTTTCCTGCCCACCTTCAACGATTACACAGGCAAGGGCATCACGCTGAATGCTGCCGACGCAGTTTCGCTGCTTGCATTTAGCATATTTCTTACACTGTTCATCGGTTTCTTCGCGGGCAGCTATCCTGCTCTTTTTCTTTCCCGGCTGCTGCCAGTTCTCGCGCTCAAAGGCGGATTTGCCACGGGTATAAGGGCTACATTTGCCCGGCCGTTGGTAGTACTTCAGTTCAGCATGTCTTCATTCCTGATTATTAGCTCGGTGGTAATGTACCATCAAATGAATTATATGACGACCAAGGACCTCGGCTACGATAAGGAGCAGGTAATCGTGATCCCTACCCAAGCTGGCTGGGCCAACAACGAGAGCAATATGGTGGTGGAGCGATTCCGTCAGTTGGCGTCGGTGCGGCCGGAAGTAGTTTCAGTGGCTGCAACGGACAGTCCTTTCGGCTCTAGCGACTACATGATTTTTGGCGGCTATAAGGTAGATGGTGTGCCGCGCAGCGCCTACGGTTTCCTGGTGGACGAGGCATTTATCCCTACCATGGGAATAGAGGTAATTCAGGGGAGGAATTTTGATGCCGACCTTGATTCCGAAGAAACGATCATTGTAAATGAAGCCATGGTTGAAGAGCTGCAATGGAAAGATCCGCTGAGTGAGCGCCTGAACTTCCATGGGTCGAACCCGGACGGACGGGGGGCTAAGGTTGTGGGAGTGGTAAAGGATTTCAACTTCCTCTCGCTGGAGCAAAAGGTGGAGCCGATGTTTTTGTATGTGAACAAAGAAGCTTCATTGTGGCACATCGTGGTGAAGATTGCCTCCAGCGACATACCTGCCACTTTGCAACACTTGCAGGACGACTTTGAGCAAGCCTCACCTGGCAAACCGTTCGAATATTCTTTTCTCGACGAAAAAGTGGCGGCACAGTACGCCCAATATGAACGCTGGATGAACATCATGTCGCTATCTACTGCGCTGGCCATTCTTATTGCAAGCCTTGGATTGTTTGGCCTGGCAGGGATCAACGCCGTGAACCGGACCAAAGAAGTGGGCATACGCAAAGTAATGGGTGCCGGGCTCGTGAATGTGTTTGTGCTGCTCAACAAGCAGTATGCCGGGCTCGCTATTATTGCTTTTGCAGTGGCAGCGCCCGTTTCATGGTATGTAATGAGCAAGTGGTTGGCTGGCTTCGCTTATGCCATCGAATTAAGCTGGGAGCTATTCGCCATCAGTATGCTAGCAGGTTTGGTTATCGCGCTGGTGGCGGTGAGCTACCATGCGTTGAAAGCAGCCTCCGTTAATCCGGCTGACAGCTTGCGCTATGAATAAACTTCCTAAAAAAAGCCTCCGCTTCCTCCGCTGGTTTTGTCCGCCCGAGCTCTACGAAAGCATTGAAGGTGACCTGCTGGAGCAGCTTGAAGCCGACCGGCAAAAGCTTGGCGAAACCATGGCCAACTGGCGGCTCCGTTGGAATGTGCTGCGGTTTTTCCGGCCGGGAATCTTTTTAAGAAATAAACTGACTGCAGATAAAGTTAGAAACGCCATGCTGCAAAACCACCTGAAGGTATCGTACCGCCAGCTTGCAAAAAGCCGAGTGTCCACTGCTGTAAATGTGCTGGGGCTGGCGCTGGGTATGGCTGCTGCTTTTTTGATTTTTCAGTACGTGTCTTTCGAAAAGAGCTACGAAAACTCCCACGCCAACGCTGTCAATATATACAGGGTCACCACCGTGTGGAACCAGGCAACAGTAGCGGGTGATGAGCGGGCTACCACCGTGCCATGGTCTGGCCCCGGGCCGAAGGAAGCCTTTCCCGAGGTGCAAGAGTACAGCCGCTTTGCACCGCTAAGCGTATTTACCGGCGACTACTCGGTAGAGCACGACGAGGTAAAGCTGCCCGGCCTCGCCACCTACTTTGCCGATCCCGGTTTTCTGAAGATGTTTTCATTTGAAATACTGGCGGGCGGCGGTGACAACCTTCTCAGTGAGCCCTTCACTGCAGTGCTCACCTCCTCCAATGCCCGTAAGTTTTTTAAAGATGAAAACCCGGTGGGCAAGTTCATACGAATCGATACCCACAGAAACCTGGGTACCGAAGACGATCAGGGAAACCAATTTTTGGTAACAGCCGTCGTACAAGACCCGCCTGCCAATTCGCATCTGTCGTTCGATGTGCTATTGTCTTACAGTTCTATTTTCCCCGGCCTTAGCAACGGCAGCACCTACTGGCATTGGGACTATACCTACTGCTACCTGATGCTGCAGCCCGGGGCAAATACTGCCGAGCTGGAGCAGAAAATCTCCAACCTTCGGGTATCGCTTTTCGGTGAAGAAATGACCTACTACACCGATGCGATCAACTTCAGGCTTCAGCCAATTACCGACATTCACCTGCACTCATCTCTCAAGAATGAGCTTGGTGTAAACGGCGATGGCCGGGCTGTTTTTTTCCTGCAGTTGGTCATGATCGGCATTCTGCTCAGCGCCTACGTCAACTACATCAATCTCTCTACTGTGAAGGCCATCGAAAGGAAGCGGGAAATTGGCGTGCGGAAAATTATTGGCTCCACCCGAAGCCAACTGGCAGGCCAGCTACTCGTAGAGTCGGTGCTGGTAAACGTGCTGGCGGTAGGCATGGCATTGCTGCTGGTAGCGGCGAGCATTCCTGTAATAGAAAATGCATTCGGCGTGAAGTGGCCATCGCTAACGGGAGACTTTCTCAGCTACACCTTCTTGCTTTCGGCTTTAGGAGTACTGACCGGGGGCATCCTGCTATCGGTGCTGTACCCTGTGTTTGTGCTAACTTCTTTTAAACCCATTGAGGTGTTGAAGGGATCGGCTATTCCGCCAAAAACGGGAATAGGGAAAGTGCTTAATTTCCGCACGGCGTTAATAGTGATGCAGTTCGTTTTCTGCATTGCCTTTACCACGGGCACATGGACGCTCTTCCGGCAGCTGCAGTTTATGAAAAACTATAACCTGGGCATGAACCCCAACCAGGTGCTGGTGGTGCAGGGCTACGGCTTCCAGTCGCCGGGTGTTTACGAGACTTTTAAAAACCACCTCACCGGCCTCAGCTTTGTCGAATCAGTGGGCTTTTCTTCGGCGGCACCGGGCGACGAGGTAAACCTGCTGGGGCTGAAGGCGAACGTGACGATTGGCGAACAAACCGAACCCAAAGAGCTGAAGATTGTGGCAGTAGATGGCGACTTTTTTCGCTCGCTGGAGGTGCAACTGCTGGCAGGCCAGGCTTTCGATCCCGCACGGGCGAACGTGAAAACAGCGATGTTAAATGAAGCCGCCGTTAAGTTGTTGAATGCAGGCTCGCCAGATGAACTGGTGGGTCAGGCTTTGCATAATCTGGAGGAGGGCGACTGCCGGATCATCGGAGTTATTAAAAACTACAACCAGCTTTCGCTGAGAGACTACTACGAGCCCATTGTGTATGTGCCTTACAAAGAGTGGGACCGGAGCTGGAACAAACGGTATTTCTTTGTAAAGATAAAAGATGCATCTACCGGCGACAGATACCAGCATGCGTTGAATGAAGCCGAAGCGGCCTGGAAAGCGGCCGCACCCGATAAACCTTTTCAATACTTTTTCCTCGACAATCGCTTTGAAAGCCAGTACAAAGCCGAGGCTGAATTCAGCTCGCTTTTTATGTTTTTTTCCGCTTTCGCCATTGTTATCTCCTGCCTGGGCTTGTTTGGGCTGGTGGCCTACAGCACCATACAGCGCACCAGGGAAATCGGTATCAGAAAAGTGCTGGGCGCCACGGTGGAGAACATACTGGCCCTGCTGTCGAAAGACTTTGTGCGGCTGATAATGGTGGCGACCACTGTTGCCCTGCCGCTGGTGTGGTTCGGTTTGGAGCAGTGGCTGGCCACCTATGCCTTCCGGATAAAGGTTGATCTATGGTTGTTTGCCGCGCCGGTATTTTGTGTTTTTGTACTGTCACTTGGCACGGTCGTCCTGCGTTCGTGGCGAGTGGCTGTATCTAACCCGGTGGAGAGCTTAAGGAATGAGTAGGAGGAGTAACCGGTGATCTGTGGCTGTTGGCTGTATGACCAAGCATGGATAGCAGTAGGAGAATAAGCCCGGGGTGGCTTGGAACGGTGCAAAGGCAATCGTGGCAAACCGCCTGCAGCAGTTTTTG
This sequence comes from uncultured Imperialibacter sp., assembly GCA_965651695.1. Taxonomy (GTDB): domain Bacteria; phylum Bacteroidota; class Bacteroidia; order Cytophagales; family Cyclobacteriaceae; genus Imperialibacter. Next base: position 8,239 of record CBFGTI010000203.1, read on the forward strand.
ATCCGCAGCCACAGCAAAACTGATGCGAAGTAAAAGTAATACGCCGCCCGATATCGCCCGATACAAACCCGACTGTTGCCCAACACTTGTATCATTGTTGCGCAACCCTCAGGCAACTGTTGGGCAACCCCCAACCGGGTGTTGGGCAACAGCTAATGAAGTGTTGGGCAACAGTTAATGGAAGTTTGCCTGAAGTTGTGTACTTGCAACCGTTGAACAAAACATTAGCTAAATCTATAACGTACGGTGTTCTGCCTTTCGGAGCCTGAGTATGTGCTTCATTGGTAAGTGAACGTTGCTGCACGCCTTCTGGTCGAAAAGATAAAAGGGTGGCCCGCGACGGGTGTCCGCAATGCCAGCTCTACGCATCAACTCACTCCACCCACACTTCTTTTTTTGGAAAATTGATGGTGAAGACGTACCGGCTCATCACTGCGTAGTTAAGCGCCCCGTCGTAGATAATAGCATCGGACGAGGCCTCGGCTTCAGTTGTTGCTCTCCCGATTACAATTGGTACAACTCCCAGGGTATTCCGCTGGCTCACGGTATCGCTCTGCAGGCCCCATTCCACAGCGGTGGTATGCGAAAGCAGCAGGTCGTTCAAGTTGCCGCAATCAAACAAAAACCAGTAGAATCTATCACGCCGTGGAATTCCTACAAAAATGTTCAGGTCGTTGCCGTCCAATCCATTGGCAAACCTGCTTGGCAGGAGCTTTTTTGTAGCGATCTGTCTCTCATACGACGCAGGTGATTCTACAATGAGTCTGTTGTTGGCCAGGTCGAGCGTCACCAGTTTATTCTGAAAAGACTTGAGCGAAAGAACGCCGTCAAGCCTTGGTAGCTCTTTCGGCAAAATGCTCATGATATCCCACACGCCAACCGTAGAGTGCAAAATCATTTCATTTCCGATTTTGAGCCATATGCTGTCGCATTTTTGGTATTTTATAGTCTCTCCACTCATTCTGAAGCCCGTTACGTTACCGTACACAGCTTTTCCCACGCGGCTAGCAATGTCGGGTGAGATAAAAGTTTCGGCACCGCCAGTGTCGAACAGGAAATTGTAGGTAGAGTCTTTAATGGTAACCTCAAGCATTTTAAGATTGCTCACGTATCTCTTCAGAAGCAGGGTGTCTTGCGCATTGGCGTTATTAAAGAGTAGAACCATCCATAAGCAGAAGTACAGTTTCATGAGCTTTTACACGTTTATTTTTAAACATCAGGGCAACTTCTTGCTCCCTTCTATATTTTGTACTTGAGCAGGTAAGTATCGTTGAACGGCTTTTTACCGTTATCCTGCTCCTGCCCGAAAATCACTGGTTGAAATTCAATGTTTGCCAGGCAGTAGATCCACCCGTCTTCAATGTGGAGGCACCGGGGGTCGTTAAAGTAAGGGTGATCGGCCACCAGTATGTCAGTTTTTACCACAGCGTCTCCGGCTGCATTTAACGTATATCGCTTCAGGGAGTTTTTTCCTATGCCATATAAATACCCTTTGTGGTACCTGAGGCCGTCGTTATCACTTGTTGAGGTGTCTTTGAATGAGGAGAAAGCTTTCCGGCTCAGATTGTAAAACCTAATACCTCCATGGTAAGATGTAGTAAATAGCGTGGAGCCATCTTCCGACAAGTCAATT
>CBFGTI010000204.1:0-9830 GCA_965651695.1 uncultured Imperialibacter sp.
ACAGGTCGGCCACCAATGCATTCTCCAGTACCCGGGCATTCGGTAATGGCTTTTTTATATGAAGGATTTTGAGCTTCCCTGCCTTCACCACTTCCAGGGTGTCGGCAATAATGCTTTTTACCGGAAGCCAATTGTCGGCATGCGACACGAAGGGCAATATGGTGCCCTCCTGGATCAAATTGGGGCGGACGTTTAGATTGTACAGGCGCTCCTCGGTCTTAAAGGCATCGTCGAAATAATGGAAGACCCTTCCATTGGTTTGATAGCCGAGGGCTGTGTAACCCGTCATTTCGTAGATAACCAATTGCTCTTTACCGTGCTTCTGCCATGCGAAGTGAACTCGTGAAAGAATAAAAAGCAGCGCCACGGCAGCGCAGTACAAATACCACTTGAACTGCCGGGTAGCCCACCATGCCAATAAGCTGATGAGCCCGAGGTAAATCAACCACGTTTGAAAGGGAGAAAATGAAACCGGCCAGATCAGACTGAGCGGAAGCTCCTCGATAAACGCCACAAACCAGTTCATTGAAAAGATGAGCCATTTAAGCACGAAAGACACGGCCAGCGCCAGCCATGCCGAAATGTAGTGAGCGACAAAAAGTGCGATGCCGACACTTAGCACTACGAAAGCAGCGGGAATGACCACCAGGTTGGATACCAGGAACCATGTAGGGAACTGGTTGAAATAAAATATACTGAGCGGACCTGTGGCAAGCTGGGCAGCAATAGACACACAGGTGATGCCCCAGGCCCTGTCGAGCAGCAGGTTTGGCGCATCCCACAGTGCATACAACTTCGGCTGCAGATACACGATGCCAAGTACAGCCACAAATGAAAGCTGGAAGCCGACCTGGAAAAGGAAGTTGGGATTGTAGAGCAGCAACAGCCAGGCAGCCAGCGCCAGCGAGTTGTAAATATTGGGCTTGCGTCGCAGGCCTTCAGCCACCAAAACAATGGTAAACATAATAACGGCACGAAGCACTGAAGCAGAAAGTCCGGTGATAAAGGCGAAAAACCAAAGAAAAAACAACAGCGAAATTGTGCGCAGGTATCTCCCATACTTCCTCTTGTCGAGCGGCTTGAGCAAAAAACCGACAATCATGTAAATAATGCCAACATGCAGCCCCGATACCGCCAGGATATGCATGGCGCCAGCCGTGGCATATGCATTGCGCTGCTCAACGTCTATCTCATCTTTTTGCCCCAATATCAACGCCTCAGCTATGGCACGCTCGTCTACAGCCGGCAGGTACAGTTCCAATACCCTCAACAGCTCTCTTTTCAAGGCCAAAGACGCTTCAACTACCGCTGACGGTGGTGCATACCCGGCAATCTTTACCTCTTCGCCCAATACGTAATCCTGGAAAAGTATCTGCTTCCTGGCCATATACTGCTTAAAATCGAAGCTTCCCGGATTGCGCGGAGGCCGTATCTCCTCAGGTTTGTTGTTAATCCAAAGCAACGTGCCATACCGTAGACTGTCGAGCATGGCCACTGCGGCAGAATCTTTCCTTAAATAAACCTGCACCAAACCACTTGTCGGAACCATCGAACTGTCGGTTAGCGCTGCAACTGCCTTTACCGTAAATGCCCACGTGTTGGTTTTTTCCTGCGGGTCCTCGACTAACACGGCCTTGTAGAGCCCTACAGGTGGGGTTAGGTTGAACAGGTGTGTGGGTTGCCGGGCTGGCTCGACCGCATCTTTACGATACCAACCCACAAAAGCCATGAGTACTAGTGCCAGGAAGCCAAGAACGGAATTAAGTTTTTTGAAAGAATACCGGTAGGCGACGGTATAGAGCATCACCAGCAAGAAAAACAGGGCCATACCGAATCCCCAATGAATGCTGAGCATGCTAAAAAAATACTCCTGCAAAAGGATGCCAGAGGACAAAGCAAAAAATAACCGGACAAACGGTATAGAACTCCAATAGGTCATAGCTGGAAATTTTGGATAAAATAGAGAGGATTGGGCTTTTTTCAAAAAAAAATTGCAGCTCGATACCATATTGCCTGAGCTGCGGGATGGCGGATATGCGTTGCAATCAGATTAGAGAAATGCGTAGGAAGCTAAAGGTGTTTTTCGAGCAGCTCGGCTTTCTTCAGGTCTTTCAACCTGCCAAAAAACTTGAAAATGCGGTACTGCTCCATGAGGGTGGGAATTTTCACCTGATAGCCGTTGATGTCGACCTGCTGAAAATTATGAACAACCACCGGCACCCAATGGTTACCCCTGTTCAGTTGCAGATTGCCCATTACCTCCACCTCTACGGCTCCAAAGTTGAACCGGCCAAAATTGGACCGGAACAACCCGGCATGTGCCGGTGCGTAGCCATCCAGCAGTTTGGCGGCCCATTTTTCTTTAAGCAGGTTTGCATCCGACATCGAGGTGAGGAGATCGATATCCGCCACCTCTTCCATTTCGACACCTGAGAGCACCAGCGCACTACTGCCAATAATGAAAAAGTCGTCCTTCAGGGTGTCAAGGTCGGCAGAGGCTGTGTCAATAAATTGAAAAATTTTGTCTTTGGGGTTCACTGAAAGGTATTTCCGGAATACTCCATTGTCTGATGACGAATATTGCATTCCAGAAATTCATTTCCAACTTTTTTGAAACCCGCCGACTCATAAAGCGCAATTACGTCTACCTGCGCATGGAGGTAGACCTTTTCGTTGGGCGCCATCAGCGCCAGTATATCCTTCATCACCACCCTCACCAGTTCATTTGCCAACCCTCGTCTGCGAAAACCCGGCAGCACACAAAACCTTTCCAGCTTTATCCCTTCGCCGGTTCTCCGCCATCGCGCTGTTCCCGCAGGTTCGCCATTCACAGAGCCGAGGTAGTGATGGGATTCAGCGTCGAACCCATCGTATTCATCCTCTCTGCTCACCTGCTGCTCTTTCATAAACACCTCCTCCCGAATAGCAAAGGCTTTCTGCAGATCCTCGTCAGATTGGATTTTGGTAACCAGCACAGTGCTGGATGCGGCGGAACGGCCTTCCATTACTCTTTGAGATTGCTGTTGGTTCCCTCGTCGAAATCGTCGTACGCCTTAATAATTTCACGTACCAGCTTGTGGCGCACCACGTCTTTACCATCCAGTTGCACGAAGCCGATGCCTTTCACATCCTTCAGCACGTGCAGCGATTCTACCAACCCCGATTTCTGCTTTTTCGGAAGGTCGAGCTGCGATTTGTCGCCGGTAATTATCACTTTCGAATTAGGCCCCATCCTTGTCAAAAACATCTTGATCTGCATGGGCGTGGTGTTCTGCGCCTCATCGAGCAGGATGAAGGCGTTGTTGAGTGTGCGACCACGCATATAGGCCAGCGGCGCAATTTCGATTACGCGGTTCTCCTGGTAAAACTTCAGCTTTTCCGGCGGCACCATGTCGTCGAGCGCATCGTAAATAGGCCGCAGGTAGGGATCGATCTTCTCCTTCAGGTCGCCGGGCAGAAAACCCAGGTTTTCGCCGGCCTCCACAGCGGGCCTGGTAATGATAATCTTTTTTACCTCCCTGTTCTTCAAAGCTCTTACCGCCAGGGCCACCGAAATATAGGTCTTTCCGGTACCGGCCGGGCCAATGGCAAACACCAGGTCGTTGGCTCTCGATGCCTTTACAAGGGCCTTCTGGTTGGGTGTTTTCGGCGCTATTTTAAACCCTTTTGTGCCATATATAATTACGTCGTCCTTTGCATCTTCCAGCAGTGTTTCGTCTTCCTGATTGATGTAGGTGTTTACATTCTCCTCGGTAATTTTGCCGTACTTATTGTAGTGGGCAATAAGGGAATTCAGTATTTCGTTGATTTTGATGATTTCGGGGCTGCTACCCTTGATCCTTATTTCGTTTCCCCTGGAAATAATCTTGCTCTCGGGAAAGGCTTGTGCGATTTGTTTAATGTTTTGGTTCTCAATTCCCAGGAAGTCGAGAAGAGAAACATTGTCAAGCGTAATAATCTTTTCTATCAAATTGAGGCTATTTTTAGGATATACTATACAACAGCGAAGTGCATAAATTTTGTTTACTTTGCCGCACAAAATTAACCATTATTTGCGTCTTCCTACATGGCCCTCATCACTTTTCTGTCAGATTTCGGTACTACCGACCATTATGTGGCAGCAGTGAAGGCGGCAATTTTGAGTACCAACCCCGGCTTGCAAATTGTTGACATCACGCACCGAGTGCCGTCGTGCGATCTGGCCGAAGCTTCCTATTTGCTGGAGTCGGTTTTCAGAGATTTTCCGAAAGGTACGGTGCATCTTGTGGCGGTAAATTCTACCGGCAAAAAAGAAGACAAACCGGTAGCCATAAAGCTTGAAGAGCACTACTTTGTAGGCCCCGACAATGGCATCTTCAGCCTCATCTCCACACAGAAACCCGCGGCCATAGCGGCGCTCGACCTCGTGAATAAAAAAAAGACCACATTCCCCGCCCGCAACATTTATGCACCGGCCGCCGCCTACCTCGCAAGCGGCAAGTCAATTCACGATCTTGGGCAGCCGCTCGCTGAACTAAACACGCTGATTAAAAAGAGCGGCAAGGTAACCAAACGGCAAATTACCGGCCATGTAGTGCACATCGACAACTACGGCAACCTTATTACCAATATAGCCAAAGCCGATTTTGAAAAGATTATAGAGATTAACCAAAACCGTGGCTTTGAGATTACCTTCGGCAGGGAGCGATCAACCGAAATACACGAATCATATTATTCGGTAGAGGGTGGCGAGTGCTTTTTCATATTCAACCAGGCGGGGCTGCTGGAAATCGGCATCAACAACGGCCATGCTTCCGACCTGCTTGGCCTGCACTACGACTCGCCCATTACTATTAATTTTACAACCGAATAGCATGCTCATCCGAATTGTGCGAATGACCTTCCTCCCTGAAAAAACAGAAGACTTTCTGGCGATCTTCAACACATCGAAAAACAAGATCCGAAACTTTGACGGGTGTTTGCACCTGGAATTATGGCAGGATGCAGACAATCCGAACGTGTTTACAACCCACAGTCATTGGGAAAATGCAGAGGCGCTGGAAAACTACCGGCAGTCGGAGCTGTTTAAAACTACCTGGGCCAATACGAAGGTGCTTTTTGCTGAGAAACCTCAGGCGTGGTCGAACGTGGTGAAGTATCGGGTAGCAAAGGTGATTTAACAAGTCTGCCGCTAAAGCTTCGATAAAAATTTCCGCTGCGTTGCTTTTCACTGATTGTTTAAATAAGTTTGCAACCGGTTCGAAACGGAATCTTCTTTGACATGCCTGGGTGGCGAAATTGGTAGACGCAAAGGTCTCAAACACCTTCGGGGGCAACCCCATGCCGGTTCGACTCCGGCCCCAGGTACTCTTCACCCATCCCCCTTTATTCCTAATCATTGTTACAATCGGTTTGCACCAGCCGGGCAGAAGATGCATCTTTCACATTAAAACCATTCGCCATTTTAAGTATGAGATTCAGACTGCTGTTATACACCCTTCTTTTTGTCGGTGGATTTTCACTGCAGGCGCAAGGCCCTGAACGGTTCAGAAGTGAAATCGAAAAATTCGCAAAGGAAGATTCAAAAGTCGATAAGAAAAACCTGATCCTTTTTACCGGAAGCTCGTCGATCCGTATGTGGAGCGACCTTTCCGAGAGGTTTCCCGGACACAATATACTGAACAGGGGATTTGGGGGATCCGATATGTCGGACCTGCTTTATTTTGACGATGAGCTTATCTATAAGCACAACCCGGCTAAAATCTTCATTTACGAAGGTGACAACGACACCAATGCCGGCAAAACACCGGAGGAAATTCTGGCTTCGGCAGATTCGCTGCTGAACAACATAAGGAGAAAGCTGCCCAACGACGTCCATGTTTACTTTATAAGTGCCAAACCCAGCATAGCCCGGTGGAGCTTGAAAGACAAGTACATCGATTTCAACCAAAAGCTGAAGGAGTGGACCGAAGAAAAGGCCAATGTAGAATTCATTGACGTGTGGACCCCAATGCTGACGCCCGATGGGGAGGTGATGCAGGACATTTTCTTAAGCGACAATCTCCACATGACACCAAAGGGTTACGATATATGGGAGGCCGTGATAAGGAGATACCTGGACGACATGCGGTGAGAGGGGTTTCGCTCTGTGTGGCTGTGCTATGATCAGCGTAAATGAGGGCGCTCCGGAGAAGGCTGAAGAGCTTCAGTTTTGTTATCCGTTTGGGAAGTGGGTGGAATCGTGGTAGCGCCCGCTCATTAGCTTTTGCTGCCAATGCTCAACCTTATGCTCAGCTGTGCGGTTGAAATATTCTGTAGGGGAAAGGCTAGTGAACTCCTTCATTTCCTTTACGAAATGCATTTGGTCGTAGTAGCCGGAGTGGTAGGTGATGTCGGTTAAGCTTTGATTCGGATTGAGGTAGTGGCGGTTGATGGCGTGATTGAACCGCACAATTCGCTGGAAGAGCTTTGGTGTTATTCCCACCCTTTGCAGAAACAGGCGTTCCAGCGACTTAATGCTTAAGTGGCAGGAGGCGGCCAAATCTGCCACAGCCAGGGTACCATGGTTTACATAAATGCTCTTAATAGCACGATCGAGCACCTGCAAATGCGGAAACAGGCTGTTTTTGAGAAGCCCTGCCAAAAACATCTGCACTACTTCAACCTTTTCTTCAAAAGCTACGGCATTAAAAATTCCATCTTCCACTTCGGCAAATTCTTTCCCGAACACCTCCTGCCCTTCTACAAAATAGTCGGTGAGCGTGTGGGCAGGAACCGGGCTAAAAACACCGAGCCCCAACGGTTTAAGCCGAACCCCGAAACAATGGAACTGTTCGTTTTTGAAGTAATAAAGCACCGGCTTGGTTTTGTGACCGAACAGGTAGCTTTTACTTAGTCGGTCGGGCGCATTGGCCCGGTGAGGTGTATGGCGGACCATTTCGTGCCGCTGTACAAAAATAAAACCGTTGGTAGAGTCGGGCACCATTAGCTCCACTGTAAACTGCGGCGAATCCCGTGTAGTTTCAAACTCATAAAAGTTCTCTACAAAAGGCTCCAGAAATTTTGCCGGTAGTTGTTCCCTGTAGTGCATACGTGCTTGTAAACGAAGTTCAATTTTCGAAAGATAGCGAACTGCAACCAACGGGAGAATCACCCATTCAGCGGTAAATAATGATGTCCAATTTTTACTATCCCAATAAGCACAAAGAGTTGTAACTCGGGGGTTAGATCAGACAACAAACTCAAAATAAAATACGATGTTCAAAAGTGCATTGCTTATCGGCGCACGTAGCCTGCTGAAAAACAAACTCCATTCATTTATCAACGTTGCCGGTTTTGCGATCGGCATTACCTGCTCGCTGCTTATCCTGGCATTTGTGTGGGACGAGCTTCATTTCGATCGCTTTCACCCCAACGATGACCGCCTCTACCGCATGGCTCTGCACCGCAGCTTTCCGGGCCGGGACGCCTCCTTCGCCACCACCCCTTTTCCGGCCGGACCTACGCTGCTGCGCGACATCCCCGAAATTGAAAACTACTGCCGGCTTTGGAAGCCGTTTTTCAATCCGCCAAAAGTGGAGATCGGCGATATCGAGTTTTATGAAGCGAAAACCATCGCGGCTGATTCCACCTTTTTCAGGATGTTTGGCTTAAAGCTGAAAGAAGGTGACCCCGTGAACGCTCTGAAGGACCCCAATAGCGTGGTGCTGACGGAAAGTACCAGCAAGCGGTATTTTGGTGGGCAGGATGCACTGGGCAAAATGATAAAGGTAAACGACTCCACGCTTTATCGGGTAACGGGCATTAGCGAAGACGTGCCGAAACGCAGCCACATCGAGTTTGATCTCCTCTTTTCCTTCCGGTCGTTTCCCTCGGCTTACAACGGCGACTTCTGGGGCTCCTACCAGTGTCTCAACTACTTTTTGCTGCGGCCGGGCGTTGCCCCCGATCAAGTAAAAGCAAAAATTCCTTCGGTGATTAAACAGTACATGGGCCCGCAGGTGGAGTCGCTGCTCAGCATTACCTTCGATGAGTACGAAGCCGCCGGCAACCTCCACAACTACATTTTTCAGCCTATCCAAAACATCCATCTCGAAAGTAATTTCCAGAATGAGATCAAGCCGAACGGAGACAGCCGCTACGTATACCTGTTTATGGTGGTGTCGGTGCTGATACTTTGTACGGCCTGCTTCAATTTTGTGAACCTTACCACAGCCAATTCGGTAAAGCGCGGCAAAGAAGTGGCCGTGCGAAAAGTGGTAGGGTCGGGCAAGCTGCAGCTCATCTTTCAGTTCATTACCGAATCCATCGTTATTACCTTCCTGGCAGTGGTTATCTCCTGCCTGCTCTTTATCTGGCTGCTGCCTTACTTCAACCTGCTGGCCGAAAAGCAGATAGCCATTGGCGACTTCAACCTGTTGCAGGTGGGGCTGCTGCTGGCCGAATTTACTATCCTGTTGGGCATACTTGCCGGATTGTATCCCGCTTTTTTCATTTCCTCCTTCCCTACCCTCAAAATTTTCAAAGGCGAGTTGAAGCTCAGTCACAAACGGTGGGGTTTCAGAAATATGCTGGTGGTGGCGCAGTTTATGGTATCCATTTTTCTGATGGTGGCCACGCTGTTCATTTACCGCCAAATGAATTTTATGATGGACAAAAAGCTGGGCTTTGATAAAGAGCAGATACTGGTGATTGAGCGCACCAACCAGCTGGGTGGCAGCCTGCGGGCGTTTATGGACGAGCTACAGCAACTAAACGGCGTTGAAAAAACTTCGGCTTCGTTTTACATCCCCGGCAGGCAAATGAGCGGCGGCACCTTTCATGCGCAGGGGGTGTCAGCCACCGAGCGCTACCTGTTCACCTCCCTGTACACTGATTACGACTTTGCAGCCACCTACGGCATTAAGGTAAATGCGGGAAGGTTCTTTTCAAAAGACCTGGCATCCGACAGCACGGCGGTGCTTGTAAACCAGGCTACTGTAAATATGGTGGGCTGGGAAAACCCGTTGGAGCAACGCATTTTGCCTACAGCCGGCACCACGCAGAAAATAATCGGGGTGGTAGACGACTTCCATTTTGCTTCGCTGCACGAAAAGATTGGTCCGCTGGTAATCTTCGGTATTTCGCCACAGCAGCTGGCCACCTTCAACCCCAATCTCGTGTCGGTTCGCATAGCCAGTGGCGCACCTGTTAAAGCAACCGTGACAGCCATTGAAGAAGTATGGGCCAAATGGATGCAAGGCAGCCCTATTCAGTACACCTTTCTCGACCAGGAGTTTAGCACACTTTACCAAAACGAAGAGCGCATAAGCCGCATATTTTCAACTTTTGCAATACTAGCTATTTGCATTGCGCTCATTGGCGTAGTGGGGCTGTCTACCTATATTGCCAACCAGCGAACAAGGGAAATCGGCATCAGAAAAGTGCTGGGGTCGTCGGCCTCGGGCATACTTATTTTGCTGTCGAAAGACTTTGTGCAGCTGCTGGTGGCGGCGAATATACTGGCATTGCCTTTGGCATGGCTGGCGCTACATACCTGGCTGCAGCAGTATCCGTATCAGACGGCGCTCACCATATGGCTGTTTCCGGCTATCGGCGTTTTGTTTTCGGTGCTAATTGTGCTCACCACCTGCCTGGTAACGTACAAAAAAGCACAAATGAACCCCTCGAAGGCTATAAGGTATGAGTGAGCGACGAATTAACAGTTGGAATAAGTGGGGGCATATTTTCTCTACTTGAAAATTCAGCACTAACGGTAATATAAGGTTCGCATACAGCCAATAAAAAAAAGCTCCGACCAGGGGCCAGAGCTTTATTGCTATGCTTAAGATACTTATTATTCGTTTCTTAGT
>CBFGTI010000205.1:0-9631 GCA_965651695.1 uncultured Imperialibacter sp.
CCCTCCGGCCCGACTACAGTTCGTTTGCCAACAATGCGCTGTTTGTTCCGGTAATGTACAAAATTGCCATCGGTGCCAAGAATGTGCAGGACCGGCTCTACTACACTCTCGATGAAAGTGTAGTAAATGTAGACGGCAGTGCCGCAACCGAAAGCGACCTTTACCGGCTGAGGAAGCAAACACAGGAAGTAGTGCCCGGCCAGCAGGTTGTGGGCAACCAGGTGAGGCTGGAGCTCCCCAGATTCCTTATGGAGGCAGGTTTTTACGACGTTTTGTTTAAAGACGAGGTAGTGGATGTAATTGCCTTTAACCTCGAAAAAAAGGAGTCGCTGCTGGAACCCCTCGCCGAGAGTGCTATCCTGAGCCTGTTCGATTCGGTGCAGGAAAAGGAGATTTTAAATGTAGTTTCGTCGGAAGAGCTGGAGAATAATCTTAATGAGCGATTTAAGGGAAAGGAATTATGGAAATATGCCTTAATTTTGGCCCTGACATTTTTGCTTATTGAGGTCTTATTACTTCGGTTTCTATGAATAGCACATACCTGAAAGGGGTAAAGGTAATCAACCCGGCATCCGAGTTTCATTTGGCCACGGTTGATATTGCGATAAAAGAAGGGAAAATTGACCACATTGGTGCTGAAGCTGTCTCGCCGAAGGGAAAAATAATTGAAGGCAAAGGATTGATAGTGACACCGGGATGGGTGGATCTGAGAGCCAATTTTTGCGACCCGGGCAAAGAGCACAAGGAAGATATTTTTACAGGCCTCAAAGCGGCAGCAGCCGGCGGATTTACCGATGTTGCTATTTTGCCCGACACCAATTCGCCAATTCAGGCAAAAAACGGGGTGGAGTACCTCAAATCCCGCTCGGCCGGCCAGGTAACCACACTGCACCCTATGGCAGCGGTAACCCTGCAGCTAAAAGGTGAAGAGCTAACGGAGATGATCGACCTGTATACCGCAGGCGCTGTGGCCTTTACCGACGGCCACGAACCAATTTGGAACACCGATATACTGCTCAAAACCCTGCAATACCTGCAGCCCCTCAACGCCCTGCTCATCAACAGGCCTGAAGACAAATGGCTTTCCAAATTTGGTGTAATGCATGAGGGCATCGAAAGCACAAGGCTGGGCATGAGGGGCGTGCCCGCAACCGCCGAAACCATCATGATCGAAAGGGACCTGCAGATTTTGGAATATGGAGGTGGCCGGCTCCATTTCTCTCTCGTTTCAGCAGCTGCATCACTCGAGCTTATTCGCAAGGCTAAGAAAAAAGGGCTAAATGTTTCCTGCGATGTGTCGGCGCATCACCTGTACTTTAACGACACCTGCCTTGCCGGTTTCGACACCAACTACAAGGTCTCGCCGCCTTTTCGCACCGAGGCTGACAGGAAAGCGCTGATTGCCGGGGTGAAAGACGGCACCATCGATGCCATCGTCTCCGCCCACGAACCTCACGACGAAGAAGCAAAAAAGCTGGAATTCGACCTGGCCGACTTCGGCATCACCGGCCTCCAAACAGTTTTTCCGGTGTTGAGCGACCTTGACAAGCGAGGCGAACTGTCGTTACAAGAATCGCTGCCTGCCTTGTTCAGCGGTCCACGGCGCTTGCTCGGCCTTGAGCACCCTGCCTGGACCAGCGGCGCCACAGCCAACCTTACGGTAGCAGATGCTGCCGCCCGGTGGACGCTCGACAACAAAACAAACCAGAGCAAATCGCAAAACAACCCTTTCTACGGAAAAGAACTAGCAGGAAAGGTGCTTGCAATAGCCAATAATGGAACCGTACACTTTAATTAGTCAACTTTGAAAGGCAAAAATCCCCTGGTTTGGGTACCATTGAGGTACGGTGTTATTGGCGGCGTTTTAGCAGTGGCCCTTTTTCTAACACTTTACTTTTTAGGTAAAAACCCCCTGTTTTATATTCAGCCGTTCGATTTCGGCCTCATCCCGCTCTTTCTTTTTCTGGCAACCAAAGACTTCCGCGACAGATACAACGGCCGGGTTCTCCATTTCTGGCAGGGGATGACAGCCGGTTTTTTTGTCTATTTAGGCATCGCTTTGGTTTCAAGTATCTTTATTTTCCTGTTTTTGGAGTGGGTCGACTGTAATCTTGTGGCCGAGTTTATTACCAATAGAATGGAAATGATGGAAAAATCGAAAGATGTGGCCGCCGAAGGGCTTGGCAAAGAAGCTTTTGAAAAGGTTTATAACGAGGTAAAACTCACTACTGCTTCGGTACTGGCGGTAGACAACTTTCTAAAGAAAGCGATCCTCGGTCTTTCATTTACTATCCTGATTTCTGTTATATTGAGAAAACAACCTAAAACTACTTAATTATGGAACAAAGCGCATCAACAAGAGGAGTAGGCATGCAGTATGGTCTTATTGCAGGCGTGGTCCTGATTATCTATTCAATGATCCTTCAGCTTACCGGCCTGGCATTGGAAAGCTGGGCGTCATGGATCACTTATATCATCCTCGCTATAGTTATCTACCTGGCTCATAATAAGTTTAAAGAAACCGGCGACGGATTCTTAACTTTCGGGCAGGGGATTGGTATTGGGTTTTGGATTTCGCTCGTGGGTGGAGTAATCAGCTCCGTTTTTTCTTTCATCTACTTTACTTTTGTCGATTCTTCATTCATCGATCAGTTGATGGAAAAAGCCCGATACGACATGGAAGAGGCGGGGAATTCAGACGCACAAATAGAAATGGCTATGGAGTGGACTTCAAAGATTATGTCGCCGGGGGGGCTGTTCATCATGGGTATCGTCGGCACTTTATTTATGGGATTCATCATTAGCCTCATCGTGTCGGCCATTACCAAAAAAAATAATCCGCAACTGGAAATTTAATGACAAAAAATGAGCCCGAGGTTTCCGTAGTGGTTCCTCTTAAAAATGAAGAGGAATCGCTGCGGGAGTTATGTGAGTGGATAAAACGAGTAATGGATGAACATCAGTTCAGCTATGAAATAATATTGGTCGACGACGGAAGCACCGATGCCAGCTGGCCCACTGTGCAGCATCTGGGAATGGAAAATGATGCGATAAAAGGGCTGCGGCTCAACCGCAACTATGGCAAATCGGCTGCCCTTAATGTTGGCTTCAAAGAAGCACGTGGCCGGGTAGTAGTTACCCTCGATGCCGACCTGCAAGACAGCCCCGACGAAATTCCCGCCTTGTACCAAATGATAATGGAGCAGGGCTACGACCTGGTGTCGGGCTGGAAGAAGAAAAGGCACGACCCCATTAACAAAACCATTCCGTCCAAATTCTTCAACTGGATCACCCGGATTATTTCTGGCATTAAGCTGCACGATTTCAATTGCGGGCTGAAAGCCTATCGCTCCGTGGTTATAAAAAACATTAAGGTGTATGGCGAGATGCACCGCTATATACCGCTGATAGCCAAGTGGAGCGGTTTTTCGCGCATTGGGGAGAAAGAGGTAGTGCATTACCCCCGCAAATACGGCACTACCAAATTTGGTCTCGAGCGGTTTATCTTCGGCTTTCTCGATCTGCTAAGCATTTCGTTTGTTACCCGCTTCAAAAAAAGGCCAATGCACTTTTTCGGCACGTTTGGCATCATGTCGTTTATAGTAGGCGCCACCATTACCGTGTACCTGGCTGTCGAAAAATGGATCAGGCTCAAGCAGCACCTGTTCGTACGGGAAATAGTAGACCAGCCCTTGTTCTACATCTCACTGCTGGCCGTGGTTATTGGCGTGCAGCTGTTTCTGGCGGGTTTTCTTGCCGAGATGCTCACCATTACCTCCAGCCGCAAAGAAGACTACCTTGTGATCGAAAAATCGGGGTTTTAACCACTGATGAGCGACCTGAAGTATTCCCTTGTAGTACCCGTATACAACAGACCCGAAGAGCTTAGGGAGCTTCTCCAAAGCCTGCGGCATCAGCCGCCCAGGCTGTTTGAGCTCATAGTAGTAGAAGATGGCTCCACCTTCCGCTGCGACCCCGTTATTGCTTCGCTTTCCGCCGATTTCAAAGTCACCTACTATTTTCAGCCAAACAGCGGGCCGGGCAAAGCCCGTAACAAGGGTGCCGAAATAGCCGAGGGCGAGTATTTGCTGTTTCTCGACTCCGACGTGGCCCTTCCACCCGGCTATTTCGACGCACTTGAGAAAATGGGCAATATCCCGGTTTTTTTCGGCGGTCCCGACAAAGCAGCGCCGGATTTTTCGGCCACACAAAAGGCCATCAACTACTCGATGACCTCCTTTTTTACTACAGGGGGAATACGGGGTAAAAAAAATTCACTCGAAAGCTATAAGCCACGGAGCTTCAACATGGGCATAAAAAAAGAGCTATTCAACCAGCTCGGCGGATTTCGGGATATGCGCTTTGGTGAAGACATAGACTTGAGCCTGCGGGTGGAAGAGGCCGGGCATAAAGGCGTATTGATGGAAGGTGCCTGGGTTTATCACAAGCGACGCTCCAACTTCCGGCAGTTTTTCAAGCAGGTTTACAATTCAGGCATTGCCCGCATTCACCTTCATTTGCTGCATCCCGGCTCAATGAAAGCCGTACATACCTTTCCAGCCCTGTTTGCGCTGGCCTGCACCTTTTTCTTGCTGTGGGCCATATTATTCAATGCCAACCGGTTGCTGCCACTTTTGCTATATGCAGCAATTATCCTCACCGATTCAACTATAAAAAACGGCCTGGTTGCGGGGCTGCTTTCTATACCCGCCGCTTTCGTGCAGCTCATTGGCTATGGATTGGGTTTTCTGAAAGCTGGATGGGACGTATATGTGCTCAGAAAGAAGCCAAAATTTGGCTTTGAGAAAACCTTCTACCACTAGCGCAGCACTTCTACACCTTCTTGCAGAAATAGATGATCTCTTCTTCCGGCAAGGCATAGCGGGCCACCACGTCAGCGGGTAGTTGCTTCACAAAGTCGCTGGGTTCGACAGTGAAGCCCGCCCTGGCAAGCCGCTGGGCATAGTCCTTTCCGTATTTGCGCACGTGGTCGTCTTGTCCGAACCGGCGGTACCGCTCTTTAGGGTCTGTAATAGTGGTATCTTCAACGGTTTCTTCCTCAAGCGGATAAAAGAATGGCACCTGCACTATAGCCCAGCCGCCAGGTTTCAGCACCCTATGCAGTTCGCTCATGGCCTTTATGTCGCTTTCCACGTGCTCCATTACATGGTTGCAAAAGGCGACATCAAAGGTGTTGGCCTCAAAGGGAATTTGATGGATGTCCATCTTTACTTTGGCCAGCGGCGACTCAATATCGGCCGTGATGTAGTTTTCTTTATGAATATTCTCAAAACGCTCGATAAAGCAGATTTCCGGTGCCACATGCAGTACCTTGTGTTTTGCAGTAAAAAAATCGGTTTTTTGCTTCAGAAAAAGGTACATAAGGCGGTGCCGCTCCAGGGCCAGGCAATTGGGGCAAAGTGCATTTTCTCTCGATTGCCTTCCATAAGGGAGAAATTTTCGAAAATGAGCATTACATACCGGGCACTCCACTTTATTGCCGGCGTAGAACACCGAAACTACTTTTAAAACCCAATGACTGAAAAGTTGAAGATACTTTCTTGGAACTGTTCGGAGCAAAAAGCTTATAATGTGCTTCAAAATGATTTTCTTAGAGCTTTAATCTGGCTTCAAATATAGCAGATAAAGAACCAAACCAGCCGGAACTATTGACCGTTTTTGATGCGATGACGTCTAACGTGTGTGCTACCGCGCCCTTGAAGAAAAGGGCTGGCGGGCCTTGCTAAGCGCCATTGGCTTTTGATATTTAAACCTTTGTTTTATACAATGCGAAGCTTCTTCTACTGCTGGTTACTTTCTTTTCTGCTTGGGCTTGGCATCACCGACAATGCCATTGCGCAAAAAAAAACGAGGGAGGTTGGCGAGGAGATTCCGACTTGGGCGGTGAAAAAGAAAAAGCGAAATGCTGCTATAAAAGCACGACCAAAGGAGCTACCGGTTCGCTACATCATCATCACAAAAACGGAAGGCGTGCTCTACGGAAACCCCTGTGCACTGCAGGAGACTCAGAAAATGGGGTTCCAGTATTTGCTGCTACGAAAAGGGCAACCCGGCTACGAGAATATGTGGGAAAAGCTCGACAACAACCTCGACGTGAAGGTAGGCCTTGTGTTTCGGAAATCACCGTTTTGGAAATTGATTCTTAAGAAAAGGATCGAAAGGTGCCGGAGAGATACGGGCGACTTTGTGGGAAGCGCTGAGGAGGTAAAAGGTGAGCCACGGTCGGCCGCAAGTCAGGTTTTACCCTTCGACACATGAATAGCACCTTCAAATACTAAACGATAGCAAATTCACAAAATCATTTCCTTATTCGAAGAAGAATTTAATCTGCTAAAACTATAACAATATGAGAAATCCTAAGAAAGAACTATCCCTGCTGCTAGCCTTGTTTTTGTGCTATGGGATATCCACAACAGCTATGGCTCAAAAATGGGTCTCTTTATTTGATGGAAAAACAATAGATAAGTGGCATGCCTACAACAAGGAAGGTGTGCCTTCGCAATGGCAGGTGCAGGACGGCGCCATTGTGCTCACTGAGGGAGGCGCAGGCGACCTGGTAACCAACGACGAGTATGGCGATTTTGAACTGGAGCTCGAGTGGAAAATTGCCGAAGGCGGAAACAGTGGCATTATGTACCATGTGGTAGAAGACAAAAAGTACAATGCAACCTACCTGACCGGGCCCGAAATGCAAGTGCTTGACAACGAGAAGCACCCTGACGCCAAACAGGGAAGAAACGGCAATCGTACGGCAGGTTCGCTTTACGATATGCTTCCGCCAACCGATGCTTCGGCCTACAAGCCCGCCGGGCAGTGGAACAAGGTACGGCTGGTAATAAAAGACGGCAAAGCCACTCACTACATGAACGGCAAAAAAATAGTAGAATACCCTACTACAGGCCCCGAATGGGACAAAATGGTGAGCGAGAGCAAGTTCGCCACCTGGGAGGCGTTCGGAAAAGCACAGAAGGGCCGCATTGCCATTCAGGACCACGGCGACAAGGTATGGTACCGAAACATCAGAATTAGAGAGCTGTAATTTGAGGTCGGGTGAGCAGTGGTAGCATCTGCGCTCACGCCTCGTTGTCAGCTACTTTCAAAAAGCTGCGGTAGAAATGCCGTGGCTTTTTTTGTCAAATCAAGACCATCAAAACTCCTCTCCCCAATTGTCGCGAAGCAATTTTTTCAGGCTGTCTGCTGTCGCTCTGTATTCGGCTTTTACTACAATATTTTCATTTTCTGCCGGGTCGCTACGGTGGTCGTAAAGCATTTCGGCCTCGGTACTGAGGTTGTCGCCAAGCCATTCGGTATATGCGTATTGAGGCGTGGTGATGGTCATCCCTTTTGTAAACTTTGAAATAGCAAAACCACGCCCCTGCGGATCGGGATCGCTCAGCTCCTTCACTAAACTTTTACCCTGCAGGTGGTTGAGCGGCTGAAGCCCCGTTAACTCAACGAGGGTAGGGAAAATATCTACGAACTCCACAAATCTGCCCGATTCACTGCCTGCCTTCGCCTGCGGCGACTTGACTATCATAGCCGAACGCAGCGAAGTTCGGTAGTTGCAGTGTTTGCACCATAGCGTATGCTCCTGCAGGTTATAGCCATGATCGCCAATGAGCACAACGTGCGTGTTTTTGTCGAGGCCGAGGCGTGCAAGCTCATCGAGTATTTCACCTACCTGGGCATCGGCATAGCTCACGCAGGCGTAGTACCCTTGAATCAAAACCTTGGCCAGCGAATCGCTCACGGGCCCTTTTTCCGGTATTCCATTGTAGTGCCGCATTTCTTCCCAACCATGCAGCGACTGTGCAGGGGCATTTTTGGGAACGTAATTGTTGTCGGGCAACTTCACTTTTCCCTCGTAGAGGTCCCAGTATTTTTTTGGTGCATTAAAAGGCAAATGCGGTTTTAGGAATCCCACCGCCATAAAGAACGGTTTTCCCTCTTCCTTCAGTTTGCGCAAATCGCTGATGCTTTTGGCTGCAATTTTCCCGTCGTTGTAAACGGAGTCGTGCGTATCAACCCATTCGTAAGCTCTTCCTCTTTTTCCCTCCGGCGGGTTCCGGTTTTCTACAGTCTGGTAGTCAAATGGCCCTCCATCAGAATACGGCCTCCAGTTAACATCCCATGCACTTTCGTGGTCGTCCTGGTTATGAAAAACTTTGCCGTTGGAGACGGTGGTGTAGCCGTTGTCTTTAAAATATCGGGGAATTGGCACATACCCGGCAGCATCTTCCCGGGCGTAGGTCATGTAGGTAAGAAAGCGGTTGCGGGTAGGTCGCAGCCCGGTTAAAAAGCTGGCTCTCGACGCACCGCAAACAGGCACATTGCAGTACGCATTTTTGAAGAGCACACCTTCCTTTGCCAGCCGATCTATATTGGGAGAATGGATGAGGCGGTTTCCGTAGCAATTCAATTCGGGCCGAAGGTCGTCTACAATAATGAGCAGAACATTAGAAGGCGGAGCGTCATAATGCTTGTTGCCACAGCCTGCCAGAATTGCTACAACTATAATTGATAAAAGGGTGAGTTGGTGCATGACAGATAAATGCATTTTAAAAGCATTAACGCCAGCTACCAACGTATAATATATGTGAGGCGAACGCTTGGTTACCCAATGAGTACGAATTTGCACGGACCTACGAAAAACCAAATTAATCATCTATAAAATCGGTGGTTTTATCGAAGGCACATCTGCTTTTAGCGAAAACTACAAATAATATTCTGCACCGGATTGACTGGCTATTTATATGTTATTAAATTGTTAACATGCTTAACCCGGAGATGATGGCCATTTAAGCAGTCTCATTATACATACCAAACACCCTATACTTATGAAACTACTTGCTATTTTACTTATTGGCGCAGTTGCCATCGCAGCCAAACCAACCACGGAAACTCCGCCGGTTGATTGTCCGGACGAATCGGAGAGTGTAAAAAAAGTTTTCTACGACTATTTTGGAGCTGTGGAAAAGAAAGATTTCGATTCCATGAGCAAGCTTATCACTCCGGATTTTACGCTTTTTGAAGGTGGACACGTGTGGAACCACGACAGCCTTGTGACAGCCTTCAACAAAACCCCGGATCTCACTATCAAGTACACAATGACCGACCTTAAAGTGCAAACCGACTGTAATAGTGCATTTATTCGCTACGTAAACAGTGGCGACTTAACCATGGGAGAAAAGAATGTGAAGGTTACCTGGATTGAGAGCGCTACCTTTAGAAAGGAGCAGGATACCTGGAAGCTGGCCTTTGTTCATTCTTCGGTAAAGAAATAAGATGCTATGTCGTTTAGTTAGGCCGATTATCCCTCTTTGGAGGCGCACGGCTAGTTAGGGCTTGGGAGAGGATCATAGACCACTAACTAAACGACATTGAATAATACTGGTATTAGTTGATCCGATGGAAGGCTTGCTAACCCTGACTCCCCGGTCAGGGTTAAAGCGGCCCTCTGATCTCACATCATTTAAAATATTGCTATGGAAGCTGTCAGACCCTATCAGCCCGTATTGGCTGCCAGGCATGGAATTCAATGTTAATCTTTGAGCTTATGAGCACTTCCACTCCGGGGGCACATGCCTCCGGAAGCGGAGGTGTTTCAATC
>CBFGTI010000206.1:0-9595 GCA_965651695.1 uncultured Imperialibacter sp.
CTCTTAAACCTTAAACTCTTAAACCTTAAACTCTTAAACCTTAAACTCTTAAACCCTAAACTAAAAACCGGGTCCTAAACTAACAGCGTAATCACATAAATCACCACCATAGCCGTGCCCGCCAGTATAAGCGTACCCACACTGTGCGACTTATTCCCTTGCTTTATATTCATGCCCGACAGCTGCGTCATGGCCCAAAAAAAGCTATCGTTGGCATGTGAAATTGCAATGGCACCCGCTCCTACTGCCAGCACGGCAAAAACCCGCATCGATTCCGAATCAAGGCCAAGCGCCGGTAGCAGTGGCGCTACTATAGAAGCGGTGGTTATCATGGCTACTGTAGACGACCCCTGTGCGGTTTTAAGAGCCAGCGCCATAATAAACGGCAGAAACAGCCCCCAGTTGGCGTTTTCCATATTGCTGCTCACCAGCTCGGCTATGCCTGAATTTTGCAGCATCTTACCGAACACACCACCGGCTCCGGTAATCAGAATAACCGGAGCGGCAATAACCAGCGCCTCTCCCATCCATCCGGAAGCAGACAAAAGCTGCTTATCAAATTTTGCAGGTAGAGCAAATGAAAGAAAAGCGCCTATAAGCAGCGCAATTACCGGCGTGCCGAGAAACTGCAAAGCCGTTACCAGCATATTGTCGCCAAAGGGTTGTGTGGGGTACTTGGCAATAGACGCCAGTATGATCAGTAGCAACGGAATTATTACCGGCAAAAATGACTTCCCAAGCGAGGGGTACTTTTTTACGGCAGTAGTTTTTTCAGTTTCCGCCAGCCGGGGCTCCAGCGGAATGTTGGTTACAAACCGCTTCACAAAAAAGAATGAAGGCACCAATGCAATGGCGCTCACTATCAGCCCCCAAAAGATAACCATGCCAAGGTCAGCCTCCAGTATGCCCGCGGTAGCGATAGGCCCTGGCGTAGGTGGCACCAGCGAGTGGCTGGCCGAAACCCCCAGGGTAAGCGCCACGGTAACTGCCGCATAAGGCACCTTCCCTTTGAACGACAGCGACTTGCTGATGGGGTTCAGCATAATGAACGTGCTGTCGCCGAAAACCGGAATAGATAAAATATAGCCGGTGATCATCATGGCCAGCATCACCGATTTTTCACCGATCCATACAAGGATGCGTTGAGCGATGACAATGGCACCGCCTGTTTTTTCAAGAAAGGTGCCTATGATTACGCCCAGCAAAATCAGCAGGCCGATGCTGCCGAGTACTCCGCCAAAGCCATCCGTAATAGATTTTATGATCAGCTCACCGGGCATACCCGATATCAGCCCGTAGCCAATTGCGCCTACAAAAAGCGCAAGAAACGGGTGAATATCGAATTTGGTAATGGCAATGAGAATAAAAGCGAGTGCAACTAAAACAAAAAGCAGCGTAAGCATGTGGTTCGGTTTAAGCGGGATTTTAATCTGCCTGAAAAACAACAGGCGACTTAAAATAGGTTTTCCCCTACTTCAAAGCAAACCGTCCTTACAATTTCGGGTGGTGGTGAACTTACTTGCGGCAGTTGCACAGTGCCGCAGACAAAGACAAGGATTAAGTATTTGCGAAAAAACTACTTAATCCCATGCCTTCATTGCGAGTGTGTCGGTCAGGCCTTCTTTACGCTTATCGCGTTTAGTCCCTTGGGGCCTTTCTCGGTGCGGAACGTAACGGTATCGCCTTCTCTTACTTTGTCGATGAGGCCGTTTACGTGAACAAAAATACTGTCCTGAGAGGTAAGGTCTCTGATGAACCCATATCCCTTAGATTCATTAAAAAAGGTAACTTTCCCTTTTCTTCCTTCATCAACATTGTCGGTTTCTCTTTTGGCGGCGCCAAGCTGCATGTCTTCAGCCTTAACCTTGGTTCTTTTGGAGGGATCCGGGGGAGTTGAAGTAAAGTTGCCATCTTCATCTACATACATGAGCATACTTTCAAGGTCGCCACCTGTAGAATTAGCCTTTCTTTCTTCTTTTCTACGTTCTTTCTCTTCCTTCTTTTTTCTCTTCAGCTTTTCTTTTTCTTTTTTGTTAAATGTCTCCTGCGATTTTGCCATGTGTTTTTACTAGTAATATTGAATTTAAGTTAACGATTTATCGAACGCCCGGATAAAAAAATCAGAACATGAAGAATAGCTCATCGGGAAACACTACTCGCCTATGCCTGCTGCAAAGATAGTTGTTTTATATCCTTATTCCTATTAAAGCATTTCGCAGCGTCAATCGTTCCCGGCATCAAAATATTGCCCTGCAGCGGCTTAACGGCCTTTAAAAAGGCACAATAGTTGCTAAAAAAAAGAAAACCACCTCCTATGAAAATGCGCTTCCTTATTCCATTAATGCTATTCAGCCTTCCGGTAGTATCGCAGCAAACCCTGGTGCCGCTTACCTACTCCAGGGCCTACAACGATCCCGCCTACATGGTGCTGGAGGCCGACAGTGTGACCGCGGTGCTGGAGCATGTGGCAACAGAAAACAGGCTGGTGATATTCGACCTTGAAATAGCCAACCGTAGCGCCGAACCGCTGCAAGTGGACCCGCACCAGTTTCATTATTATGCTGGAAACATGCCATTCCCAAAGCTTGACGACGAAAACGAGGACATACACAGCGCATCCTACCCCTACAGCGAAATGCCGGGATACATGAGAAGGGCGTTAAGTAAAAATAGCGTAGAAGACAAATACGAGAAGCAGATTAAGCAGCAGAAAACACTGGCCATTGTGTTTGGTGTGCTTACCCTTACTGCTGTGGCAGCCGATGTAGCGCTGGATTTAAAGGACGCAAAAAAAGAGGTGTTCACCAGTGCCGATTACCAACGTGCCTTGAACAGAGATGCAGTAGTAGCCGGTACACTGGCCAGTACCGACGTGCTGATAGACCAGGTAGGCTACACGATCCACAGAGCTAAAGAAGAATTGCATTACCTCGACGAAGAGCTGATTGAGCCCATTGAGCTAACTGAAGATGCGGCTATCCGGGGGAAAGTCTATTTCCCGAAAATAGGCCCGTACAAATTCTACAGGATTGTAATTCCAGTGGGTGAACTGAACTACGTATTCGATTTTCGTAAATACTAGAGGCGATTCTGCCTGCCACTTCCAGCGACTGGCAGAACCGCAATTCACCGTTAAAGATCAACAGTTTTGCCCGTTCTGAAAGAATGGTCGGCAGCCAGCACAATCCGGAGGCTGTTTACCGCGTCTTCCAGGTGGTCGCTCAGGTCGAGATTTTCCTTAATCGCCTTCAGCAGGTACTTCTGTTCAAGTTCACAAAGGGCGTCGTGGTCCGGTTCGTCGGAAGTATCAAGAAACTGATCGGGCTTCGCAAATTCTCCGTTGGCTTTGCGCTCCGCATGGTGTATTTTAAATCCGCCCGTCTTCGAATGACCGTCAATATCCTGCGAACCGTCACCCTTTGGGGTGTCTATGATGCTTACGCAGCCCTTCGGCCCTATTACATCCTTTACAAAATACGCCGTTTCACTCATCATGGGCCCCCAGCCGGCCTCGTACCAGCCAACCGAGCCGTCCTCGAAAGTTACCTGCAGCTGCCCGTAATTATACATATCAGGAGCTATTTCATCTGTTAGCCGTGCACCTATAGCGCTCACCCTGATCGGCCTCGACCTCGTCATCATGCACATCACATCTACATAGTGCACGCCGCAGTCGACTATCGGCGACATGGTGTTCATCAGGTTTTTGTGCGTTTCCCAGTTTTTGCCATAGCTCTGCTGGTTCAGGTTCATTCGCATTACCAGCGGTTTTCCAAGCCCCTGGGCAATGTTCACAAACTTCTCCCACGCCGGATGCACCCGCAGTATGTAGCCTACCACTACTTTCTTGTTTACTGAGCGGGCCAGGTTTACCACCTTTTGCGCATCCTCTACGGTAATGGCCAGCGGCTTTTCCACAAAAACATGAGCGCCAGCCTTCAAGGCTTTAATGGTGTAGTCCACGTGTGTTTCGGCGTAGGTGTTTACCGATACCACGTCGGGGTTGGTGGTAGCCAAGGCCTCATCAAAATCAGCAAAGTCGGGGTAGCCGCCAAGCTCCTTCGAAAGCTTAAGCCGGCTTTCGGGGTTGCGGCTTACCAGGCCTACTATTTCGAAGTCGTCTAACTTATGGTAAGCCCGTGCATGCGAGGCACCCATATTGCCGCATCCGGCCACCAATACTCTCAGTTTCTTGCTCATCGTTTTTATATAAAATGTTTTAAGTCGGTTATCATCACTATGGCTGCTTGTTCGCTCCAAAATAAACCATCATGTATATGGCGTCGGCAGTGCCGTCCATCGTAGGTTCATTGGTTGAATAATCGCCGATGTCGTCGTGGTACACCACCTTTTTGGTTTGAAAGGGCGAAAATTCGTCGGCGGCGGTAAGCGTAAGGCCTTTCAGGTTGTTGTAAAGGGCGGTAGAAATCGGGCCATCCACAAGGCCACCCGGCACCACCTCACCCGTTAGCTTCCACACACTGGTATGAACATCGGTGGGGTATTCCCCGTTCGCCGGTATTCCTGTAAACATGGAGCTGCCCCATGGATTACGCCCCAGCAGCCAATCGCGATGGCGTATCATCACATCATGATATTGCTTGTCGCCGGTCATTTGCTCGTACAGCAGCACCTGCGTTACAAAAGCTGCTACCAGGTTGCTCGAACACCAGATAAACGGCACACCCATGTGAAAGGGGTTGGTGGCGGAGCGGGCGAGTATTTTCTCTATCCCCGACTGGTAGTAGCCGGCCAGCTTCGTTTTGGTGGGCTCGCCGGCGTGCTTATGCAAGGCGTAGTGCCCAACGTTCACAAACGGGTAGAACTGGTAGTGTGCCGCCGAATCCTGCTCCATCCAGGAGGTTACCGCAGCCTGTTCGGCGTATTTCAGCGCGTCGTTCAAATAGGTGCTGTCACCGGTAACGTCAAACAGCTCGGCCGCTCCCCACTCCATATCGTCGGCCCAGGTGTCTTCTGTATACCGGTAAGGGGCGCCGTAGGAGTTGCCCTGCTGAAAGCCTTCCTGCGCCTTTCCCATGGCATACAACTCCTTCGCGGCTTTTAGGCATTGGGCGGCGAATACTTCGTCGCCCAGGGTTTTCCATACCCGTGCGGCCATGGCCATGGCTGCTGCCGACCTGCCAGCAAGATTGGCTATACCTGTTGCATCACTTTTGTGTTCTCTCAGCCCCTGAGGCTTTCCTGTGGCAAAATAGGCCACCCGGTAGCTGTTGGGGCCCCATCCGTAGTTGGAGTTATCGTTGTCGGGCCATTTCCACCCCATGTGGTCACGGTCGTCGGCCACCTGATGGAAGAGCTGATCGGGTGCCGGGTGCATTTTGTGCAGCCATTCCAGCCCCCACCTGGCTTCATCGAGTATGTCGGGCACCTGGTTGGGCACCGGTTGGCCCAGGTGATTTACTTTATCTGAAAACGACGCCGGAGCAAGCTCATAAGCCAGCAGCATGCGTGCCGTGGCGTTGCTGCTTGTGATGAGGTACTTGAGTTGGTCGCCGGCATCGTGCCAGCCGCCGCTTACGTCTACAAAGGTGGAGTCGGGCATGGGGCCATACATGGAGCGGCCGTCGCGCTGGTGGCAAACCATATCGAGAAAGGGATTGTAGCCGCACCGCTGCTGCCGCATAAAGGCCAGTAGATCGTCGGTCATGCCGGCGTAGGCATTGCTGGCAATGGCGAATTTTTCCGATACTATGGAGGAGCCAACACGAATACGGAAGGTGCCTTCTGTCTTTAAGTCTGAAAAATCGGCGTGGTAATAGTTGCTGAAGTTCCCCCATCCCGAAGGTGCTTTCTTAAGTGTTCCCTTAAACACCGTTTTCCCCTCGTCATTTTCCACCAAAAAAGCACCACGCACCGCACCATTGGAAAACACCACGGCTTGCTTGTGGTCGCCCGGCAAATAACCGGCCTGGTTTATACGCACGTACACTTCGTTCTGTGCCTGTGCGGACACAAAGAACAACAGCAGTAGCAGAAAGAGTAAATTTCTCATCATCAGGGATTGTGCGGCTAACCTAGCCGAAGGTTTCAAATTTCAAAAGGAAAATTATTCCAGTTGACGATTTTAGCTGTTAAAAAAGTGAGGGACTGTCTATATTCATCCTCTCTAACCTCCACTGATGTATACAGTCTCGCTAAACGAAATTAAAAAAGAGCTCACAGTACTCGATGCGGGCCAGCTACAACAGCTCTGCGTACGCCTGGCCAGATACAAGATAGAAAATAAGGAGCTTCTCTCCTATCTTCTTTTCAACGCTGAAAACGAAAGTGGTTTTATAGGCGAAGTAAAATCAGACATTGACGACCAGCTGGCAGCGATGAACAAGGCTAACTTATACTGGGCAAAAAAAACAATAAGAAAGACGCTAAAGACCCTCAACAAGTTTGTGAGGTACTCCGGAAACAAAGAAACCGAGGTAGAGCTGCGGCTTTACTTTTGCCGCAAAATGAAAGAGACCGGAATTCCGTTCAGGCAGAGTACTGCCCTGGAAAACTTGTATGAGGGGCAGCTGAAAAAAATTGAAAAGGCCCTTAACGCTCTGCACGAAGACCTGCAGTACGACTACCGCCTGATGATGGAAGACATGTAAAAAGTAACTGACGTAACTACCACCAATGAATAAAAGCAGCTGCATCCGAACCCTTTCATTAGCAACTTTTGCGAGCCTGCTTTGCGCGCTATCGGCCAACCTGCATGCACAGGGGTTTACCTTTGCTGCCGATGCACAAGGTGTGCTGGTGAAGGAGAGTGGCCGGCCGGTATTCTTTTACCAGAAAGCGACCAAATCGCTCAACGGCGCTTATCCAAGAGCCAACTACGTGCATCCGCTCTACGGACCGGATGGCGAGGTGCTTACCGAAGACTTCCCTGAAGACCACCTGCATCACCGCGGAATATTCTGGGCCTGGCATCAGCTGATTGTGGACGGTAATAGGATTGGCGACCCCTGGGAGTGCAGAGGTCTTACGTGGAACGTAACAAAAGTGGACATCTCGGTAGTCGGCGAAAATGCCCACCTCGAAGCGAGCATAAACTGGGAAGGCGATGTGGCCGGAGAAACAACTGCGGTGGTGAAAGAAAAAACTACCATCATCACCTACCCTGCTGCAAACGGCCAGCGAAGTATTGATTTTGAAATACAGCTAACTGCCGGCGATCGTGACGTGTGGTTGGGAGGGTCGGAAGATGCCAAAGGGTACAGCGGATTTTCGGCCCGGATAAAGCTGCCAAACGACGTTGCATTTAGTTCGGATAACGGAACCGTGATACCAAGAGAAACTGCCGTAAAAGCTGGAGGCTGGATTGATATCACTGCTTCGTTTGAAGGAGTAACCTCCGGCGTGGTGCTGATGGCCGACACTACAACCTTGCAGCCGTTTCACGGATGGATACTCCGCAGCCAGAAAAGTATGCAAAATGCAGCGTTCCCAGGCCGGCAACCGGTAAAAATTGCCGCTGGAGAAACGCTGCATATGCGCTACCGGCTGGTAGTTCACGAACGGCCCATGGCTGCAGCAGAAATACAGCAACTGTACGTTGAATTTATGTCGGCTCAACCACGGGCGAAAAAATGAACGGGAACACTCCGATTAATTACAAAAACCAAACATTCAAAAACCTGCACATGAAGCAAATTATCTTTCACAATGGTGATAAAATGCCTGTATTAGGTCTCGGCACGTGGAAATCTGCCCCCGGCGAAGTTTATAAAGCAGTTCGGGAAGCTATCTCGTTGGGCTACCGGCACTTTGACTGCGCCTTTATTTATGGAAATGAGGGGGAAATCGGGACGGCCTTTTCCGATGCCTTTAAAAGCGGCGAAGTAACCCGCGAAGAGCTATGGGTTACTTCCAAGCTGTGGAACAACCGCCACCGGCACGAGCAGGTGGTGCCGGCCCTTGAAAATACCCTCAACAGCCTACAGCTTTCCTACCTCGACTTGTACCTTATTCACTGGCCGGTTTGCTTGCAGGTTAAGTCAGACTTTCCGCCAAAAGGCACTGACTTCATCCCTCTTTCAGAAATACCCCTTGCCACTACCTGGCAAGGAATGGAAGAAGCAGTGAAAAAGCGACTGACACGGCACATTGGGGTGGCCAATTTCAACATCACTAACCTGAAGACTATATCGGACGGTGCAGCAATTAAACCGGAGGTTAACCAGGTGGAAATGCACCCTTACCTTCAGCAGCAAGCCCTGCTCGATTACTGCAGGCAAAACGGCATTCACATCACCGCCTACTCGCCGCTGGGGTCGCCCGACCGTCCCTCGCGCCTGAAAGACGGTGGCGAAGACATGCCCATACTGGAAGACTGCGTAGTGAACGACATTGCACGCCTGCATGGATGCTCGCCGGCGCAGATATTGCTCAGCTGGGCCATCATGAGAGGGACGTCGGTAATACCGAAGTCGGTGAACCCGGTGAGGCTACGGCAAAATATTGAAGCAGCCGAGCTGGAGCTTACCTCGGAGGACATGAAGCGGCTGGCTGCGCTTGATAAAGGCCACCGCTACATTAATGGCAACCTTTGGCTGCAACATGGCTCGCCTTACACGCACGACTTTCTGTGGGGCGATTGACTGAAAGTGTAAGATGCAAAAAGGGATGCCCGTTGGTCAAAAGACCCAACGGGGGCGAAAAGGCAAAATACAAACAACAAGGAAATACCAAATCCAAACCCCGAAACCGGCTACAGGAATTGGCCCGCTCGTAGCCGGTGCCGGAAACTGCGGCTACCGATACCTCGTTCTTAAAACCAGACATCGAAAGCCATTTATTATTTCAAAGGTGCCGATTTGCAAATGTTGTGGAAAACTTCGAAATTATGGTTTTAGCCTAAATGATGCGCTTTGTTTTCTTGTTCTTAACAGTCGGTTTGGCCGTGCAGCTGCATGCGCAGGAAAGCCGGAAATTCCGGGTGAAACCGGGTGAAATTACCACGTCGGTTATTCCCGACTCAGCCATTTACCGTTTTTCCGGGTTCCGAACGGGCACCATACAATTGATCAACAATGCGATCTTTGAAGCACAACTCAATTACAACAGGCTTTTCAGAGACATCGAGTTCATCAGCGACAAGGGCGACACCCTTCCGCTGAATCCGATAATCATGAAGAAGGTGGTTATTGGTGAACACGTATTTTATGGAGGATACCCCGGCGACTACGTAGAAGTGGTTGGAAAATATGACAACACCTGCCTGGCAGTAAGTGAGATTATTGGTCTGGTAAAAACAGAATGGACCTACGGTCGGTTTGACGACGGTGTGTCGCCATATCAGGGACTCAACGACCGCACCACACCTACTTACCGCACGCTTTACACCAACCGGTCGCAGCACGGTTTGCTGCTTACCCGGCAGGCCGATTTTTACGTAATCGATCGCAACAACCGGATACACCCGGCTAAAAAGAGGGTGATTTTAAGGATATTTCCCTCGCACGCCCAGAAAATTCACCGTTACATGAAAGAGCATTCGCCAAACCTAAAGAAGGAAGACGAGCTTAGGCAGCTGCTGGCCTTTTGTAACGAGATAAGCAGGTAACAGAAAGGGCTGATAGAAATTCCAAAA
>CBFGTI010000207.1:0-9391 GCA_965651695.1 uncultured Imperialibacter sp.
AGCATCTTCAGGTGCCTTTTGATAGATTCGATTTCGGCAGTGTGCCTTTCTACCTCTTGCTTCAGGTTTGTAGTGTGTGAAAGCTTCCCGTCTATTGAATCCAACTTATCCACTACTTTTTCAGCAAAGGCATTAATAGTCTTCTTCACATCCGTCAAATCATTCCTCATGTGATCAAGCGTGACATGAATGTCTCCCAAGGCATTCACAATTGCATTTTCGGTGTTCTTATCCATTATTATTATTGGCTGGTATTAAAACAATTGGTAAAAGTTTAAAATTCAGGTTCAATATAACAAAAAAGCTACCCCATCGAGTAGCTTTTTCATTTTTTCGAACTGTATTCGATCTCAAAGCTTCACCCATTTGGCACCAGCTTCGCCCGACTCAATCACGGCATCGATGAACTTCATACCTCTTACGCCATCTTCAACCGTGGGGAAGTCGAGGTACTTCGGCTCAGGCTGCTTGCCGTCGATGCGGGCCTGAACAACCTTGGCAAAATTGCGGTAGATGTTGCCAAATGCTTCCAGGTATCCCTCCGGGTGACCTGCCGGCGTGCGGGTGTGTGCGTTGGCGCTTTCGCCCAGGAAGTTGCCGGTGCGCAACACCTGCATGGGCTTGTCGAGCCATTTTACCAGCATGGTGTTAGGTTCCATCTGGTGCCACTCAAGCCCGCCTTTTTCGCCATATACCCGTATGTTGAGTGCGTTTTCCTCGCCCGCACTTATCTGGCTGCAGTGCAGCACGCCTTTGGCGCCGTTGTTGAAGCGAATGAGCACGTTGGCGTCGTCGTCGAGCAGGCGGCCGGGCACAAACTTGGTTACATCAGCGCAAAGCTCGGTGATCTTGAGGCCGGTAATGGTTTCGGCGAGGTTTTCGGCGTGTGTACCTATATCGCCCACGGCGCCTGCCTTACCCGAACGCTTGGGGTCGGTACGCCAGCTGGCCTGCTGGTTGCCTGTTTGCTCTATTGGTGTAGAGAGCCATCCCTGCGGGTATTCTACCACCACCTTTCTGATCTTGCCAAACACACCCTGCTTTATCATATCGCGGGCCTGTTTTACCATGGGGTAGCCGGTGTAGGTATGGGTAACTGCAAAGGTGAGGCCTGTCTTTTTTACCAGGGCTTCGAGCTGCAGGGCCTCGTCGAGACTAAACGACAGCGGCTTTTCGCACATAACGTGATAGCCGTTTTCGAGCGCAAGTTTGGCGGGTTCGAAATGCACAAAGTTGGGAGTAACAATGCTCACGAAGTCCATCCGCTTGTCGGCAGGAAGCTTGTTCTCCTTTTCAAACATTTCGTGGTAGGTACGGTAGCAGCGATCTTCAGGCAGGTAGAAGTCCTTGCCGGAAGCCACTGATATTTCCGGATCGACGTGGAAAGCCCCGCAAACTAATTCTACCTGGCCGTCGAGCCCGGCTGCATGACGGTGAATAGCGCCGATAAAAGCGCCACGGCCACCGCCGACCATACCCATTCGTACTTTTCTGCTCATTATTTTATGATGGTTTAGGGTGAAACAAAGGTTTATTGGATGAAGCACAAGTTAAGCTTACTTTGCTTTTTCACCAATTGGGATTCAATAAATTGATTTTTCGGGTAAAAAGGAAAGCTTATTCGATGCTGGTGACCATTTTAATTTTAGCGGCAGGGTGTGCGTTTACATGGGCACTACAGCCTTTTGTCCTCCAGCCGGCCTGCCACCTTCCGTGGCGGCGAACCGGGCGCCCCCGAAGCGTGACGATTCAGGGGAACTGGTCCAAAATTCCATCCGGGTGAGCCGTTTGGCCCATAGGGGTTTGGAAGGAAAACCGGGTATTTTTATATAAGTTGGCGTGGGCAAGGGCCGCAAACGCTGACGTTTTTGGCGGTCAGTGCAACAGAGTCAATAATACTATGGCAGGAGTTTCCGCGATAAAAGAGTCACTATCCAACATTCACCCGTTTTCAGAAGAACAACTAAACCTGTTTGCCGACAAGCTCATTTACAGAAAGCTAAAAAGGAAGGACTTGCTTTTAAAAGAAAGTCAGGTATCGGACGGTATCACTTTTGTTGTTACCGGCAGCTTTCGGTTGTTTAAAAAAACAGACCATGGAGAACTGACGATTAAGTTTTTTACTGAAAACACCTGGATGGCAGACCTCGAAAGCCTGCTGACGCAATCACCCTCTAAAAACTATATAGAGGCGATTGAGGATTCAGAAATTGCTTTCATTCCATTAAAAGACATCCATAGGCTTATGGATCTTCATCCGTGCTTTCGCATGCTCAACGCTTTGCTGGCCGGCCTGACAATCCCTGCCTCTCACCTGGCAACCATTAATTCAAAAAGCCCCGACGAAAGATATAAAGAGCTTTTGTTGAAACACCCCCAATGGATCAACCGCTTTCCGCAAATGCTCATTGCCTCGTACCTGGGCATGACGCCCGAAACATTGAGCAGAGTGAGGGCCAGAGTGAAGTAATTTCTTGATTGTAATCAAGCACGGCAGATAGAAATAAGGGACATCTTTGTGAAAAGGTATGGTTACAATCCAAAATTAAGTCAACTATGAATTTTACGGGCTTGGTTCCTAACGTCTACTATGCGGATATCAAAGACGGATTGAAAATGTTTGTCGATTGTCTGGAATTCAGTATCGGGCACGACGAATTGAAGTCGGAAAATCCATTTTGCGTGATCGAAAAGGATGGGTTAGCCATGTACCTTTTTGAACATGAGAGGCTGGCAAAGGAGCATAATCCGGAGTTTAGGCTTGTAACAAAAAGTATTGATGAAGTGTACCTAAAAGTAAGCTCATCTCACCCGGAGTTTCTTCATCCAAACTTAAGCAAAGTCACACTTCGGCCGTGGGGAGCAAAAGAATTTGCACTGAGAGACCACCAGGTGTGCATCATTATTCAGCAATGGTAGGGGCTTGTGGCAGGAAGCAGGGGCAGGTGGCAGGGGCAGTTGCAGTAGGCAGCGGCAGGAAGCAGTGGCAGGTTGCAGTGGCTTGGAAACCTGCAGAAGTACCCGTACTACCGGCTGCCTGAGTAATATGGTGCCGTTGCTGGCCAAATTTGATAAAGCTACTTCGAGACGACCAGAGGAAGCAGCGGCAGAAGGCCTGAAGTAAATCGGCCAAAGCAGACGCCGGCACCCTGGCGGGACATTGACGTTCAGAATCGCTCATCTACCAGAATTACAAAACGCTTAATACCCAGTCCCCGGGAGCGAATAATGAAGCCTTCCGGGCTAAAAACCCTTATCTTCGCGCTGCAATATTCCATCTATGAAACCGAGCATCAGGAAGACTTTCTCACACAGCGGGACGAATATTAGCGAGGTTCCCTGGTCGGGCACCCCGCTTCGGTGCAGGCGGACCGATTTGACCAATAAAATCAAATAAATTCAAATGAAAGCACTTGTTTCCTCTCTTTTCATTGTCCTTCTGGTAAGCGCCGCCCAGGCACAAACCCCCTCCTTCTCCCGGCAAGACACCCTCAGGGGCACCATCACGCCCGAAAGAGCCTGGTGGGACCTCTCCTTTTATGACCTGCAGGTGAAAGTGGACCCGGAAGCAAAAACGTTTACCGGCCAAAACACCATCTACTACAAGGTGCTGCAGCCCAACCAAAAGATGCAGATAGACCTGCAGCCGCCCATGAAAATCACCAAAGTGACGCAGGAAAACCGTGAGCTCACCTTTTCCCGCGACGGAAATGCCTGGTTTATAACCATAGAAAATCCGCAGCAAGCAGACGAGGTAAACGCCCTTACCGTGCATTTTGAAGGCCAGCCGCAGGTAAGCGAAAATCCGCCGTGGTCGGGTGGGGTGGTGTGGAAAACGGATGCGCTGGGCAACGACTGGATAGCCACAGCCAACCAGGGCGATGGTGCCAGCCTGTGGTGGCCCTGCAAAGACCATATGTACGACGAGCCCGACAGTATGGCCATTGCCATTACGGCGCCCACCGGGTTAACGGCCGTTGCCAATGGCCGGCTGCGCAACACCGCGAAAAACAACGACGGCACCACCACCTTTCAGTGGTTTGTAGCCAATCCGATCAACAACTACGGCGTGAACATCAACATTGCCGACTACGTCAACTTTTCGGAGCAATACGAGGGCGAGAAAGGAACGCTCGACTGCAGCTACTATGTGCTAAGCTATAACCTGCAGAAGGCCAAAGGACAGTTTGCGCAGGTGCCGAAAATGCTGCAGGCCTTCGAGCACTGGTTTGGCCCCTACCCTTTTTACGAAGACAGCTACAAGCTGGTGGAGGTGCCCTACTTTGGTATGGAGCACCAGAGCAGTGTTACGTACGGCAATGGCTTTAAAAATGGCTACAACCTGCGCGACGTGAGCTTTACCGGCTGGGGCTTCAACTTCGACTTCATCATCATTCACGAGTCGGGCCACGAGTGGTTTGCCAACAACATTACGTACCAGGACATCGCCGACATGTGGATACACGAAAGCTTTACGGCCTACTCCGAAAACCTGTTTTTAAACTACCACTACGGCAAGCAAGCCAGTGCGGAATACGTAACCGGCACCCGGCAAAACATTAAAAACGACCGGCCCATCATTGGCGTGTACGGGGTTAACCACGCCGGCTCGGGCGATATGTACTACAAAGGCGCCAACATGCTGCATACGCTGCGGCAGCTGGTGGGCGACGATGAAAAGTGGCGGATGATGCTGCGGGGCCTGAATGAAACCTTCTACCACCAAACGGTGGCCACCGAACAAATTGAAAATTTTCTGAGTGAAAAGTCGGGCATGGACTTGAAGCCGTTTTTTGACCAGTACCTGCGCGATGTGCGAATACCCACGCTTGAATACAAAACCAGCGGAAAGCAGCTGAGCTATCGCTGGGCCAACTGCGTGGAAGCCTTTGATATGGCCGTGGAAGTACTGATAGACGGCTACCCCGCCGTGCTAAAACCCTCCACCGAATGGCAGGACCTTGCGCTCACCAAACCATTGGCTAAGCTGGAGGTGGACAAAGATTATTATGTTGAAGTAGCTTTGGTGAAATAAAGACAAGCATAAACCCATGGCAAACAACAAACTACTTAGAATGGACAACGTCGGCATCGTTGTCGAAGACCTCGACAAGGCCATATCGTTCTTTGCCGAGATCGGCCTGACGCTCGAATGGCGAGGTGCCGTGGAAGGTGAATGGGCTGGCCGGGTAACGGGGCTGGGCAACCAGCATGTGGAGATCGCCATGATGGTGACCCCCGACGGCCACAGCCGGCTCGAGCTTTCACGGTTTCTCACGCCGCCTACTGTATCCGACCACCGCACTGCCCCTGTAAATTCCCTCGGTTATTTGCGTGTAATGTTCGCGGTAGCAGACATTGACGAAATGGTAGCCAGGCTAACCAGGCATAGCCCTCAGCTCGTGGGCGACATGGTGCAGTACGAAAACCCGTACCGACCCTGCTACGTCCGTGGAGCGGAAGGGCTTCTGGTAGGGTTGGGTAGAAGAAGTCAATAAAAAATGAGGATAAATTCATAGTTGTCAAAAACGAGCTTCAACAAAATTCAGAAATTCAGTGATATGAAGGCAACCGGAAAAACCGTCGACGAAATACTGACCAGCCTACCTGCCGACCGGGCAGAACCCTTTAACAAGCTGCACGACGTAATTGTAAAAAACCTGCCCGAAGGCTTTGAGGCGGGCATTAGCTATGGTGGACTGGGCTACGTGGTTCCGCATACGCTTTACCCTGCGGGCTACCATTGCAAGCCAACCGAGCCGCTCCCGTTCGCCGGCATTGCTTCGCAAAAAGATTCGATAAATTTTTACCACATGGGTATTTATGCCGACCCTCAGTTACTACAATGGTTTGTAACCGAATACCCAAAGCACAGCAAGCAAAAACTGGAAATGGGAAAAAGCTGTATCCGGTTCAGGAAGTTCGATGAAATCCCCTACAAACTAATTGGCGAACTGATGAAAAAAATAAGTGTGGGGGAATGGATTGAAAGATACGAAGCCTTGTACAAGCCGAAGCCAAAACCGGTTAAAGCCAAATCGTAAGAATAGCGAAAACACCCAGCTAAGCAAGCGCCAAATCTCCATCGGCAATACGGGCAGCGTAGCTCGTTATTGCATAAATCAAGAACCAATAGCTCTTTATTAAGCACCCGGCCCATGGTAAAAGAACGTGAACATTTGAATGCCGAATGGGAAAAGTTCAGGCATTTCTTTAAACGTGAAGAGATTGCTGCCAGAACAATATTGTTGGAGGAAGGTAAGGTCTCAGAGAAAATGTTTTACATAGAGAAGGGATGTATCAGGTTGTCTTTTAACAAGGACGGGAAGGACTTAACATTTCAGTTTTTCTTTGAGGGTGAAGGGGTTTCGTCGGCAGAGAGTTTTCGCAGCAATGAACCTAGCTTGTTTTCGATTGAAACGATTGAGCCTTGTATAATTCATACGCTGAATAAAAAAGACTATGCAATTATTATAGAGCGTTCCCCCCTCATCAAACAAGAACTGGAGGAACAGACCTTTCA
Source organism: uncultured Imperialibacter sp. (assembly GCA_965651695.1). GTDB lineage: Bacteria > Bacteroidota > Bacteroidia > Cytophagales > Cyclobacteriaceae > Imperialibacter. Next base: position 6,524 of record CBFGTI010000207.1, read on the forward strand.
GCGATTGATGTTTTATCAAAAATTGTTTCTTTCGAGGATAAAAAACAATCCTGAGGAAAGGTACAAAGAGTTACTCAAGCAAAGTCCCCACATTCTGCAACGGGTACCGCAACATTATATAGCATCCTATCTGGGCATTACGTCCGTATCGTTGAGCCGAATCAGAAACAGAAAGTAGCATTTCTTAACAATTGTTATCGCTTTAGAGCAGCATCACACGCCAACTTTGTTCCATAACAAATCAAAATGTGATGAGACAATTCAAAATTCAAATTTCTAATTCTGAGATCGACGATCTGAATGAAAGACTGGCAAAAACTCGTTGGCCAGGCGAAATGATCAACGAGGGATGGAAAAAAGGCGCACCGGCAAATTATCTAAAAAGCCTCGTAGATTACTGGGTTAACAAGTTTGACTGGAGAAAACAAGAAGCCCTGTTAAATACCTACCCCCAGTTTATCGCTGAAATAGATGGACAGAACATCCATTTCCTTCATATAAAATCCGGCAACCAGAATGCCACTCCCCTAATGTTGATTCACGGCTGGCCGGGTTCCTTCGCAGATTTCGTAAACGTAATTGAACCACTTACCAATCCGCAGACTGGCAAAGAGAAAGGAGCCAGCTCATTTCATTTGGTTATCCCGTCTATTCCCGGGTTTGGTTTTTCAACTCCGGTTAAAGAGAAGGGATGGAATATGCTTCGCATTGCTGCAGCTTTCAGCGCACTAATGGAGCAACTAGGGTATGAAAAATTTGGTGTTCATGGCGGTGATATGGGCGCCGGGATCACCAGTATCATGTCGGCATTGGCTGCACACAAACTCCTTGGAACCCATGTGAATACCGATTTTTACGCGGTTGCTGGCCTGGGCATGTTTCCATCGGATACATCATTTTTATCTGACACGGAAAAGCCACGGCTGGAACGCATGAAAGAATATAAGAAGAATGGTACGGCGTATCTTGAGATACAATCAACAAGACCGCAAACAGTTGCCTATTCACTGTCGGACAGCCCGGTGGCGCAGCTGGCATGGATGATTGAAAAATATAAAGAATGGACGGATGAAGACAAGGAGTTGCCGGAAGAGGCCATGAATATCGATCAGATGTTGACGAATGTATCTTTGTACTGGTTTAATAAAATTGGTGCTTCCAGTGCAGAAGCGTTGTATGAAAACATGAGCATGGCTTTTAATTGGGGCACAGACAACGGCTCGCAGGAAGCCAGTCAATGGACGCCACCAAAGGTACGGTCTGCTATGAGCGTGTTTGGCAAGAGTGCCGATAGATCGCTCTTTAAAAAACTTTTATCACTTACAGGAGAACCTGACTGGTATATGTTTCACGAAAAGGGCGGTCATTTTCCAGCCATGGAAGTTCCTGACCTGTTGGTGAAAGACCTCAGAGAATTTTTCGATCAGCACAACATGTAGTATGAAGGCAAGCGAATTGATACAATTGAGACTGGCAAATCAGGGATTAACATCTGCGGAGTTTAAGAGCTGCGCAGATGTTGTCTCCCATTTCGGTGCCATGCAAGCACAAGAATACCCGATGGCCAAATGGGCCGTGGGTGTGCGCATGCAGAAAGCCTCTGATGCGGATATTGAGCGGGGTGTGGATGCAGGCGAGATCATCCGAACACATATTCTCAGGCCAACATGGCACTTTGTTAGCCGCAACGACATTCGCTGGATGATGGAGTTATCGGCGCCGTTTGTGAAAAAAGCGACGCAATACGTCGACAAACAGGTGGGCCTTACGGATGAAATCTTCAAAAAGGCATGGAGAATAATCGAGGGTGAGCTGGCAAAAGACAACAATCTCACCAAAGCGGATCTAACCGAAAGGCTTGCCAAAAAGAAAATTAGCGTCGATGGCCTACTGGCTACGCAGCTACTAATACGTGCCGAATTGGAAATGCGAATATGCAATGGAGTGAGAAAGGGAAACAAGGTAACTTATGCACTCTTTGATAGCAGAGTTCCGCCTTCAGACAAATTATCTAAAAAGGACGCTCTTGTAAAACTTGCGTCCGTTTATTTCCGATCCCGGGGCCCGGCCACCATCAAAGATTTTGTGTGGTGGAGTGGCTTAAGTATGACCGACGCGAAATATGGCACATCCGGATTAGCCGGCACCCTAAAGTCTGCTTCAATTGACGGATTGGAATATCTATTCTTTGAGAACGATAGTGATCCAAAAAAGAAAGTATCCGCATTGCTTCCCTCCTTTGATGAGTATATGGTGGGTTATTCTGAGAGCCGAAGTATTGCCTTCCTTACTGACATCGACAAATCGCTTTTGGGCAATGGAATATTTAAACCAATAGTTATGTCTGATAATACCATCGCCGGCACATGGAAAAGGATTGGCCACGAACCGTTTGTTGAAATCCAGTTTGTGGAGGAGAACAGAAAATACAGCGGCGTAAATTCATGCCTGCAAAGATTTAAATTGTTTTCCGGGCAGGCAGGGGACGAAAACCAGCGATAAACCAGGTTCCAGGGTTCTTCGTAGCCGCACACCCATCGGCTGTCCAAACATTCAGCTCCGGCTTGTTGGGATTTGCTACACGCTCCTCCCGTTAACCGGGCATCAAACAAAGGAGCATCGGCAACCGGATCAGCTACCAGTCACAAAAGGTGATTCGAGGGGCTGTTTCGGATGCTTTTTACCCCGTTTCAGTTCAAGGCGGAACCGGCTTCAGTTCAAGGCGGAGCTGAGTTCAGTTCAAGGCGGTACTGACTTCAGTTCAAGGCGGAACGGACTTCAGTTCAAGGCGGAACTGAAAGCCGTTCAAGGCGGAACCGAAGTGCGTTAAAGGCAGTACCGGGATCCGTTGAAGGCGGAACGGAGCTC
>CBFGTI010000208.1:0-9364 GCA_965651695.1 uncultured Imperialibacter sp.
AAGGATTAATACCATTAGCAGACATATTCCTGAAAGCATCTGTATTCAAAGCTTCCTGACCAACCAGCACGTCGATGTTATGCACACCAAAAGTCTTCTTATAGTTGGCCGTATTGGTAAGCGTCCACCCGTAGTTATAGCCGGAATTTTCGTTGTAAGAGAATGCCGAGTTGTTTTCAGAGTTTTCGTACTGCAACCTACCGAAGCCATAGCCATAGAAGGTGCCATACTGACCACCCATGCTACTCCTTAAAGTCAGGCCGGGAATGGGATCGTACTCCAGATAGATATTACCGAAGCCGTGACCGTTATAGTTCCTGTCATTTGCCAAGCCATCGCGGGTAGCAACAGGGTTTCTACCGTTGTTAAAGCCCTGGGCTGCAGTACCGGCATAACCACCAAACTCATCATACACGGGGATGATAGATGGCATCCGGAAGGCTGTCAAGATATCGTTTTCGTCATCAGCTGAACCAATACCTCCTGCATCACCGGTAAGACCGAGTGTCTGACGGAATGTAAATTGAAGGTTTTCGCCTATTCTTAAATTGTCGAGCAGATCAAATTCAGAATTAGCTCTGAAAGAATATCTCTTGAACTTTTGGTTCAACAAAATACCAGCCTGGTCCTGCATGCTTAGACCGAAGTAGTAGCGGCTGTTTTCTGAACCTCCGGACAAACCGAGGTTTTGCCTGTGAAGAGGCGCGTTTTGGGTGATCTCGTCATACCAGTCGGTTCCTTCTTTATTGGCTCTCACAACCTGGTAAACTGCACCACGGGTAGGGTCTACATTGTATCTTTCCCTTTCCTCATCCATGTTGAGGCTACCGGAAACACCAGCGTTAGTGCCTACCCTGATATAGTCAGGAATAACAGGGTTGGGGCCATCGCCAAACTGGGGGTGGCCAAAAGTGGGCTCACCGCCTGAAAGGAATGCATCGTTCCTTCTTACCTGCCATGTCCACTCCGCAAAGTCAGTTGGGTTCAGCATTTCCTGGCCTTTGCCCGGTGTAGTTACACCAAACATGCTGTTGTAGGTGATGTTCACCTTACCTGAGCCTCTTTTACCTTTTTTGGTGGTGTAAACAATTACACCGTTAGCCGCCCTTGAACCGTAAATAGAGGCAGCGGCTGCATCTTTCAATACAGTGGTAGACTCGATGTCGTCGGGGCTTAGGAAGTCGGTTGATCCCACAGGAACACCGTCAACGATATATAGTGGAGCGTTACCACCGAAAGCACCGAAACCTCTTACTCTGATCTGGCTGGTAGTACCGGGCTGTCCGTTAGTGATAACGTTTACTCCGGCAATACGGCCCTGCAGTGTCTGCTCCACGTTACCTGTGGGCACCACAGCTAAATCTTTAGGCTTTACAGTTGATATAGAGCCTGATGTTTCTCTTCTGTCGTCGATGGTATAACCAGTTACCACCAATTCCTGGAGTTGTTTAACGTCAAGAACCAGGGGCACATCAATTACACTTCTCGAGCCAACTTCTACCTCCTGGGTTTGATAACCAATGAAGGAGAAGGAAACCCGTGCATTGTTGCCAACCGTAAGAGAATAGTTTCCATTCAAATCTGTTACGGTACCATTGGAAGTTCCTACTTCCAAAACACTCACACCGGGAAAGCCATCCCCGGTTTCGGAATCCGTTACTTTTCCGGTTACCTGCCGCTGCTGCGCCCAGGCACCTGGTGCCAGAGCCAACCACGCGAGGCAGGCTAAGGGGAAAATGTACTTCAGTAATCCTTTTTTCATAAAATGTAGTTTAAGTGAAGTTTATAGTTTGTATTGAAAAAAGCTCTTTTAGGTTGTTGACAATGAATTTTCACCCGGACAGTTGGCAAGGGCTAAAAAATGGACATTGTTGTAGTTGGAATAATTCAAGGACTGCAGAGGGGCATCGCCGGAAAGCGGCGCCTTGAAACAAGGTACTTCGAAATAAGTAACCATAAAACAATTTAGTTAAGTAGGTACTGTCCTGTGTAATTGTCGAATTTAAAGAAATTATTTGGTTTACTGTCAAGTAATCCAAAGAAAAATTATCTGCAATCGATTGAAATGAAAAAGTAGAAATCGTTTGTGTAACCGTTTTCGCCAACAAATGACAACCCTTCATATTTCACATGCACTCCTTTGTCTCATACTCTCAGCAATTATACTTTTCTTATATGCTGGCTTTGGATTTCACATAACTACCTGATCCCTATCGGATTGCTGCTAAAACTACTAAACCAGGATCGTCGTTACGTTCATTTGCCTGCCAAACAATGCGACCACAGCACAACTGCATAAAAATCCCCTAAAGATGTATATTTTTGTGCAATTACAAAATGTGTGCGGGCACATTTCTTTCAAAAGGCTAATTTTACTGTAAACCAACGTTCTCCAAAGATCAACGGTACGCCCTCACCTCTAACAAGAGATATACTATGGAGTTTCTCGACGCAGATTTATACACATATATATACAGACACACCCAGGACGAACCTGAGTATCTTCAAAAAGTAAGCCGGTACACACACCTTAATGTACTTCGGCCACGAATGCTTTCGGGACATTTTCAAGGGAGGCTACTCTCAATGATCTCCCATATGATTAAACCCGCCCATGTGCTGGAAATTGGCACGTATACCGGCTACTCTGCCCTTTGCCTTGCTGAGGGCCTTTCGGAAGGCGGGAAAATTACAACGATCGATATTAACCCGGAGCTGGAAGAACCCGTGAGGCGGATTTTTGCCGGCTCCAGGCATGCACACCAAATTGACTTCCGGCCGGGCAATGCGCTGGAGATAATCGAAGAACTTCCCGGGCCGTTCGACCTGGTTTTTATAGATGCGGATAAGGCAAACTACGGCGCCTATTACGACCTGGTATTCGACAAAGTAAAACCGGGAGGTTACATTATCGCCGACAACGTGCTATGGAGCGGAAAAGTACTTGAAAAAAACCGCACCAAAGACGATAAAGATACACTGGCCATACTAGAGTTCAACCGCCGGGTGCAAGAAGACCCCCGGGTGCAAAACGTGCTGTTGCCTATTAGAGATGGCCTGATGGTATTACGCAAAATTTGATTGATCTCCTTTTTAACCCGCAAATAGTAAGTCCAAGCGAGACGCTTGAACTATTGAGGCGAGACGCTTGAACTATTGAGGCGAGACGATTGAACTATTGAGGCGAGACGCCTGAACTATAGAGAGCTATAAAAATATGCATGTGGATACCTCGTCTCACATTTTGGAGGCTCCGAAACAATAAAATTGGTAATTTCCGCTTTTGACAGAAAAGATTATTTATCGCGAATTCGCGGTTCATTCTTACCTTTGTTCCACATTTTTAGCTACGGTGTATGATGGCCAAAAGCCTCCTTAAATATTTCATACTGCTTTTTCTCGTGGGTAGTTCCTCTCCCTCTTTTTCTTCGGAAGGAACACCAAAGGTGCCATCGCAAATGGACTTTGGCGGCATGAAGCTGAAAATAACCGATGCTGCAAGGGCAGAAATACAGCAACAGGTGGATGCGCTTCGGGTTTCTGAGAAATACTTCAGGATCAAGCTCGACAGGGTACTGCTGTACTTCCCGATCATCGAAGATATCCTGAAGGAAGAAAACATGCCCGACGATATCAAATACCTCGTGATCCAGGAAAGCGGACTCGTGTCCGATGCGGTGTCGTCGTCCAATGCCGTTGGTTTCTGGATGTTTAAGGAGCCCGCTGGCCGGGAGGTTGGCCTGCGGATTGATAAATATGTAGACGAACGGCTTAACATTGTATCGTCTACCCGCGGTGCCTGCAGGTACATCAAACGGCACAACTTCTTTTTCAATAACTGGGTGTACTCCGTTATTGCACACAATACCGGCAGAGCAGGTGCCGAGCGCCATGTTGACAAGGCGTATTTTGGCGCCAGCAGAATGACAATAGACAAAGACACCCACTGGTACTTCAAGACCTTCCTTGCCCATAAAATTGCATTTCAGGACGAAATTGGAGGCGAGCCTTCTTCCGGCCTTAAACTGCGCGAATACCGGGACGGCGGAGGAAAAACACTCGATAAGATTGCCAAAGAGCTGAAGGTAGAGGAAGAGCTGCTGTTTCAGTATAATAAATGGCTACAGCGAGGTCCGGTGCCAAGCGAAAAAACCTACTCCGTTATACTTCCGCTTACCTCGGGCGGTACTCCACTGCTGGCAAAAAAACCAGAGGAAAACGAAAAATCAAAGCCTACTGCAGCGGAAGAGCCTGCCGGAAGTACCTATCCATCGCTAAAAGAGAAAATCGACAGCCGCATCTCCTCTTTTATTGTTGATGTGAATGGCATTCCGGCGATTATCGCGGGCAGGGGCGACAACCTGAAAACGCTTTCCGATAAATCGGGCGTGGCTGTTAGCCAACTCGCCAAACACAACGAAATTTCGGCGAAACATCAAATTGAGGCGGGGCAGGTATACTACCTCAAATCAAAGAGAAACAAAGCCAAAATCTACTACCACACGGCGCAACCGGGCGAAACACTATGGCAGATTTCGCAGCAGTATGGCATCAAGGCAAAAATGCTTGCCCGAAAAAACAGGATGTACACCATAGATAAGCCGGAAACCGGCAGAGTACTGTGGCTGCGGAAAAAAAGGCCCGCCAGTGTACCTGTGGAAATCAAGGATATCGAAGTAGTGCCTGCCCAAATTGCGAAAGAAGACCCGGTTTATGTTGAACCTGTGGCTGTGGAAAAACCCGATTATGCTGTATTGAAAGAGCCCGAGCCTGTTTTTGAAGAACCTGTTGAACCAGTACAGGCAAGCAATGCGGCAGAAATGCTGACCGAAACAGAAATCGAGATCGGCGAAGAAATACCATCCGAAATTCCGCGGGATGTGCACGAAGTAAAGAAAGGCGAAACTATCTACAGCATTGCAAGGCAGTATGGCCTTACTATTAACGAGCTGATGGAATGGAACAGGCTGGATAATACCAGTGTAATCTCTATCGGCCAAAAGCTGTACTTGATTAAGCGCGACACCACCGACGCGACTGAGGTGCGCAACCCGGCCGTGAACACGCATCCATCGGTGGTTTTTCACACTGTTGACCCGGGAGATACCATGTACTCCATTTCGAGAAAGTACAACGTATCGCTTGAGCAGTTGATGAAAATAAACAACAAAACGAATTTCGTATTATCTATCGGAGAAAAATTAAAAATCTCTGAATGATTTTAGCTATATTTCATTTTTGATCTTTGAGTATTAGATTTTTTGAAAAGTGACAGATTATCAATTACCTGACAAAGCACCAAAAGTTGATCTTGTGATGCTGGTTGATGACAACGACACGGATAATTTTCTAAGCAAGAAAGTTATAGAGCATGCTCACTTTGCCCATAAAATCGTTATAAAAAATACTGGTAAAAGCGCACTGGAATACCTGGACGAGAATAAGGAGCTTCCCGAGCGGCTACCCGACATTATTTTTCTGGACATCAACATGCCGATTGTGGACGGGTTCGTATTCCTGTTTGAGTATGAAAATTTCCCTGTGCAGATTCACGAGAAATGTAAGGTGGTAATACTGTCCAGTTCCAACAACCGGCGTGACATTAACAGGTTTCTCAACAACCGGTTCGTAACGCAGTTCATCTCAAAACCACTCAACGAAAAAGCATTGTCGGAGCTGGCGATCGCCGAAGCTTAAAATTCAGTATCCAACGACAGTCTTTCCTTCAATTTGAGCAACAGGGGTTGTTTCCCTGCGAGGTAATTAAATTTCTCTTTATCGGTGTAAAGCCTGTTTTTTACCTCTGCCGCCTTTATAGTCGACACCAGCGAAATTTTATCGTTCCGCAACTCCTTCCGAAGAAACTGAACCAATTCGGTTTCGGCCATGGCGAGAAACTTCCGCTCTATTTCGGTAGAAAGAAATATCTCCAGTTCGGTTTCTCCGTTGCGGGTTACCTCCTGCTTTAAAACCATCTTGAGCGAATCAGGAATCTCCTCCTGCAGTTTTTTAGTGCGGAACTTGTTCCAGGCCTCCTTTAGCTGCTCATCCGAAAACGGCTCAATGACCTCGTGGTCTCTCCGCTCGGCTATTGGTTCAACAGGCTTAGCATCGGCTGCTGCCACGGTGGGCTCTTTTTCCTTCTTAACTGGTGTAAGGCTGGGGATCTCCTTTTCTATGGTGCCCTTGCGGAACGACTGAACGATGGGTTTAGGGGCGGCGGAAATATTGCCAGCGGCTACAGGTGCCGCCGGGCCTGAATCGTTGCCTAGTTCACTTTTTTTTTTGCCCCGTTTTCAGGGGCGGCCATGTTGGCTAGCGTAAAGGCACTGTTGAGATGGGTGAGCTTCATTAGTGCCAACTCTACATGCAGGCGCTGGTTGCGGCTGGCTTTATACTGCATGTCGCACTGGCTGAGGATATTGAGGCCGCTGAGCAAAAAAGACAGGGAGGCGCTATTGGCCTGCTCGCTGTATTTAGCCTTTACACTCTGAGCAACCTGGAGCAGCGAAATAGTCTCCTGGTCTTTACATACCATCAGGTTGCGAAGATGCTCGCTAAGGCCGTTGATAAAATTGTGGCCATCGAACCCGCTGCGGATAATCTCGTCGAAAAGCAGCAGCACACCCGAGAGGTTTTCCTGCAGGAAAAAGTCGACCACCCTGAAGTAATAGTCGTAGTCGAGGATGTGCAGGTTTTTGATCGTGTCCTGGTAGGTAATCTTATTGCCTGAGGAAAAAGTAACAATGAGGTCGAAAATAGACAGCGCATCCCTCAAAGCGCCATCGGCTTTCTGCGCGATAAGGTGAAGGGCTTCTTCTTCCGCCTCAATACCCTCGTTGGTAGCTATTTTTTGCAGCTGCCTGGTAATGTCGGAAATCTCAATCCTGTTGAAGTCGTAAATCTGGCAGCGTGACAGGATCGTGGGAATGACCTTGTGCTTTTCAGTTGTTGCCAAAATAAAGATCGCATACGAAGGCGGCTCTTCCAGGGTCTTCAAAAAAGCATTGAAGGCCTGGGTAGACAGCATGTGAACCTCATCGATAATATACACCTTGTATTTACCCTGCTGAGGAGGGTAGCGCACCTGGTCGATGAGGTTGCGAATATCGTCTACCGAGTTGTTGGAAGCAGCATCCAACTCGTAAATGTTGAGGTTGGTGCCCGTGGCCAGCGGGTTGTTGTTGTCGAAGCCGTTGATCATGCGGGCCACTATGCGTGCGCAGGTGGTTTTGCCTACACCACGCGGCCCACAGAAAAGCATGGCCTGGGCGAGGTGCTCATGGTCTATGGCATTCTTGAGTGTGGTGGTGATGTGCTCCTGCCCTACCACTTCGTCGAAACCAAGCGGGCGGTACTTACGGGCCGATACTACAAAGCTCTCCATTATGGCGGGCAATTTATTCTGATTTGAGGTTGAAATGAAACCGCACGTGATAAAGTTTTGAACAAGGGAGAGAAAGTTATCCACAGGGGGGGCAAGGCAGGAGTAGCGGTGGTTGCTTAACACCCGCTGACAGGGTGAAGAACCACTGTCAGGGGCTCAGGTTGCTGCCCGGGCATAAGCGGGGAAAAGAAAACCCACCGTAGCTTCAGTAACGATGGAAATTATGAAGCCAAAGAGGACGACGTTAAATGACTCGACGAGTCTCTTAGAGAGGGCCAGCCTGTAGGGCTGCCCCGGAGGTGGAAAGAAAATCCAATAGCTAAATTAAATGTCGTTTGGCAAATGCACGACCAGATCCCGATTTGAGATACTTTTCGAACTTGTATGCCTTGTATTTATAAGGAAAGGCAGTGTAGTTGACAATTTCAACAGGTAATCGGGTACTGGTATAATGTACTTGTGCTTTCATGTGTCGGTCAAAACGATCTTCCACATTATTTGTGCAACCAACATAATAAGTGTTATCGGAGCATTTCAAGATGTAGACAAACCATAGTGTCATAACTTAATTTTGTCCTAAAATATACCATTATATGCATTTACACCTCCAATTGCAGTAAAAAAGACCCCCTTTCGTAACCCTGAAGGATACTCGTTGAATTTGGGCGGTATAGGTGGAGTTTCTCCACCTAAGCTCCGCCATTAAATGCGCTTAAAAGAAAATTGTAATTAAAAACAAAACCCGCCTTCGTTTCCACTTCGTGAAAACTTCGGCGGGCGAAGGTGGAGCCGGAGGGATTCGAACCCTCGTCCAGAAAAGGGAAAAATGAACCGTCTACATGCATAGTTGCCTTTTAGGTTTTCGACCGCTTGCAGGTGGGCAACACACCAACGCACGGCTTAGCCACTTAATTTCGCCGCTACTTAGTAGCCTCGTAGCAGCTAGTTTCGCCTATCGACACCCCAGTTCAGCACCGGCAAAACGAAGCGCTGTGGGATGTGGCCGGGGAATCCGCCAGCTGGCGGACTCAACCCTTTAAGCCTTATCTCTACCTTAGTGGAGATTAAGCAGCCATGGCGTAGTTAGATTCGCCAATTGTTGTTTAAGTGAATTGCTTACGGATGTACACTCACCACCCGGCATGCAAGCACATTATCCAACCTTACTGTCAAAACCGGTCGGCCCCATGTGATTGTCCTAAAAAGGGATACAAATATAGTGGCTAATTGGTTCATGAGTGGTATGCCCGCAGGAAATAACTTCCGCTGCGGTGCGTCCTACACCGAACCATGCCGCCGGGGCTTCGGTAGAATGCTAAGGAAACGTTTTCTGAAGGATGATTTTATGTTTACACTGGATGCCGCTTTCAAAAATGGGGTTGGGGTAATTCATTACAAAATAGTCCTTTTCGATAGCCGTAATTTCGAAACCTGCCGATTGGTAGAGGTAAAGCTGCCCGATGCTGGAGTTGCCGGTAGCTATGGTGAGCGTCTTCACATTCTGGATTGCTGCATATTTACATACTTCATTCAGCAGCCACCTGCCCACTCCCCTGCCCTGGTAGCCCGGATCGACTGCCAGATTCTTTATTTCTCCGCCGCCGCTTCCCTGCGGCAACAACACACATACCGCAATGGCATTCTCTCCCGCAAAAGCGAGGAGCACGTGTGCCTCGTGAATATACTTTTCTACCTGTTCCGGCGAAGGGTCAGCTAACAGGAGAAGGTCTGTTGGGAGGGTGTCTTCTGAGGAAAGAGGCCGCACGGTAAGGTCGTGTACAGGTAATATTTTTTTCATACGCTGATTAATAGTGGGGAATCGTTCAGTGCTTAGGAGATAGTACCATTAGCCACAACCGTTGGATTTGCGCAAAATTAGCACTAATTTATTCAGCTAAATCCCCTCACCATGAATAGTCCGTATTCTCCGCGTTTTTTCCGCAGCCTCCTCTCTTGCATGCTCTTATTAATTGCTTC
>CBFGTI010000209.1:0-9235 GCA_965651695.1 uncultured Imperialibacter sp.
TTCTCCGGCCTCCCTCCGTAGTGGGCGCTACTCCTTTTGGAGATTTCTTTTACCCTTAGATTTCATTGTCACATCTTTACCGGACAATAGTAACCTTAAACTTAATACGGATTCCACCAGGTGATGTGGAAGCGGGCAGTGGTTTCGTAGCTGCGAGCCAGGAAGTCTTCGTTACAGACCTGGATTTCACCTTCTATTGTAACCTGGTCGGGCCACGTGCTCCACTGGTCTTCGCTGATGCCGGTGAGCTTGTGCAAGTCGATTTTCAGGCTAAGCTGGTTGATGAATTCAGGCAGTGTAGCTCCCTGCTGCGTATTGTCAGGCACCCTAAAGTCGTGGAGGAAGTTTTCGTAAACGTAGGTATAAGCGCCTGATGTTATGTATGCCTTCGACGAGAGCTTGTCGTATGGGAAGAAAGCCATGGAGTAAGAACTACCACTGGGACGAAAACTAACTGTCCATTCAATGGTTTTCTGGTCTTTGTATGTGTTTCCAGCCATTCCTGCCGATTCGTACCATACTTCCCACAGGGGGTGAATATCGCATATATCGGGCGTTTGCAGTTCGAAAACAGTCGGATCAGAAAGCGCCCCGTCTTCGCACTGGTAAAATACCTCGTAGGCAATACTGATGCTAGCGGCCGGAAAGCTGATGTCGACCCGCCAGTATTCATCTTCAGGATCGCTGTTGTCGACCGGCAGCGTGGAGGTGTCGAGGAACAGCGAATCAGTGAAGCTGTCGACGTAGTCAGGATCAGGAAATAGTTCCGGGTCCGCATCAATGGTGGGGACAATGAGTACCCTCCACACGTGGTCCTTCTTTCTTACGAGCAGACTGCTGTACCCGCCGTTCCGTGAGTCGTGTAAGGGATTGTCTTCATTTTTGTAGTAAAACTCTGTTACCTCCGGTGCAGTCTCGATAGCTGCTTTGCAATTGGCAAGGTACTCTTCTTCTGTCATGTCGTCGTCATCGTTGAAAAGTCCGCTGTCGCAGGAGCCGAGAAAGAATAGCAGGAAGACGAAAAAATAGAGAACGGGTTTTTCAGAAGTGTGCGGGAGGTTTTTCATTGATTTGTTTTTCGCGAAATTTTATATCTGTCTGGTTAGAAATACGGTCAAAACAAGCACCATCAAGCCGCTGGTTCAATACCTATAATTGAGTATTTTTTAGCTTAAACTGCGACGGTATTGTTCGGCGCATATGCGAGCGTCAGATGAAAGTTGGGGGTCTCACGGCGAAGCTGCGGCACCCCAACTTTAAACTCTTGAACCTTAAACTTTTAAGCTCTGATACGTCGTTGGCGTTAAAAGTCGCCTGCATAGAACAGGATAGTACTGCTTCCCGGGTCTTCGTAGGTTACTGTGTAAACTTCTGTACCGTCTTCTTTGCTAATAGTCAGTGTGCCGGTCTCCAGCTCTACTTCATCTTCGTCGCCAAACCAGTATTCAATCTCAAAGTCGAGGGAGTTGTTAGCTGTAAATGTACCCTCAAAGGCGTCGTCTTCGTCGGCTGTTACCTGTATAGAAAAGGTGAGGTTGTTGCTGCCTGCAAATTCCAGTTGCAGCGACTGACCTACCAGTGGGTTTCCCTCTTCGTCAACATCCTCCCAATTGCTTACGTCCATGGAAGCCGAGGTGATGAGGTAGCTCTGGCCATTTACATTAATAGCGTTGGCTTGCGTAATGCTGATTGTTTTAGAAATAGTGTCGGCACTGGAGCCATTGGAAGCCAGTAATTTCACGGTGAATTCGCCGGCGCTCTCGTAAACATGTGCCGGATTTTCGTCGGTAGAGGTCTCGCCGTCTCCAAAGTCCCATGCGAAAGAGGTAGCATGATCGGAGCAGTTGGAAAACGATACTTCGTCACCAACGCCAACGTCGGCGTTCGGAGAAAAATCGAAGCATGCCACGGCGTCCGGAGTGGTTTCATCTTCGGGCCCGCAGGCGATTGTTGCTGTGGCAAGAAACAGGATGGTAAATACTTTTTTCATGATAGTGAGGTTTATGTGATTCTTACTTTCTAATTAGTTTGTGTACACTAGTTGCATTTTCTTTTGTCACATGGAGCAGCCATAAACCCTTTGCGGGCAGTTGTATCCTTGTAAGAGTCTCCGTGATGCGTGAGGCTTCAACTGAGCTTCCCGAAATGTCTGTTAGCCGGTAAAATGCTTCGTTGACCAGTTCAGCGGGAACGTTAACTGAGACAGCGTTCCTTGTAGGAATGGGAAAGACTTTTATACCCGGGATGGAGGGAGCCGTGCCGGTAATACCTTCGTCTGCATCAACAAGGTTTATAGTAATAGTTGCGTTGGCAACACCCCCGTTACCATCATTTACTGCTACCTGCAGGGTAAACACGGGCGTTGTTTCAAAATCCAACAAAGTTTCATCTGCCACGGTGAGGTCGCCCGTGCTTTGGTGCAGCGAAAAAGCGCCTGAGCTGTTTCCGTCTGTAATGGCATAGGTGAGCACATCGCCATCGGCGTCGGTAGCTGTTATTGTGCCCACTGCTGTGCCCTGGTCAGCGTTTTCTTCCAGCACAAATGTCTGTGAAGCAATTTGCGGGGCTTGATTTACGATTTCCACATATTCGATCTTCCATAGTTCTCTTCCTAAATCGCTACCGCTCTTGCTCGCATTTGCCTCCATGAAAATGAGGCTATCGCTGTGAACATAAAGGTTATTGATGCTGAACGTCTTGTAGTCATCTTCGAGGTAGGGGATGACGATAGTGCCGGCGGCGGTACCGTCTGAGATGAAGACTTCCTCGATTTCGTTAGAAAAAATGAATTGGTTGCCAAACAGCTGAAAGTTTGCGAGGTCATAATCGGTGGGCAGTATTAGTTCAAAGCTGTTGGTGGCGGGCTCGAAAGCGTAAAGTCCCTGCGTATGCTCGCTGTTGCCGCTGGCGTACGAGTAATATTTACCCTGGTAGAAAACGCCGTCGGAAGGGACTGCCGGGTTGAATCCGTAACCAGGTATAAAACGAGTGCCCCCAGCCTTGCCGTCGGTAACCAGCCAACTGTTGCCATTTAGCTGTTGTACATTGGTTTTAAACAGTACATAATCGCCCAGGTTGATAAACTGGGTGAAGCTGTTGAAGGAGGTGCTTTCTTCAATGGTGAATTCGTGATTCAGGAGCAGGGCGGTTCCACCAGGTGTTCCGTCCGTAACCCAAAGCTCTTCGTTACCGGTATTGGTTTCCAGCCGCTTGTTGATCGTATAGAATAGGTAGTCGCTGGTCTGCCCGGTTTTTTGATCGAAACCTCCAGCGAAGCTATAGTCTGCATTGAAGGAATAGTCCTTGAGTACAGTTCGGACTAAGTCCTGGTCAATAGAATACAAAATGCTGTTATTGGCTGGCAAAATCAGCGAATTACGAAAAGTAATACCACTGAGATTGGTCCGTTCAAAAGAGATATGCTGCACGCCGTCGGTAGCCCAAAAGTCCTGGACAAGGTCTCTGCCGTACAATATCCAGTTATTAAAGACTTCGAAGATGTACAGGGAGTTAGCGCCATATGCCAGATAATCGGTTGCTCCTTCGGCAGGCTCGTAGGCTACCAGATGCCACATAGAGGCTCCTTGCTCTTCCCCAACGAAGTGTAGCGTGTCGGCGTACTTAAAAAGCATGTTGTGTTCAAGAGAATAGTTTACGGTTGCGCCAACAATGCCGGTACCATCGGGCGTTCCATCACTTTTGAATAGAAAGAAATCGGAGCTGTTGCCTTCTTTGTGCGCGGTGAAATACACGGTGTCGCCGACCGAAACAAATCCCTGCGGAGCGGAACTGGCGGTGCCTGTGACAAGGTCTTTCAGGAACGATATACGTAGGTTTGTGAAGCCGGAGCCAGCCTCAGCGCTTTCAGTGAACACCACCGCCAAGTCGAGGTCGTCTGTTAGCTCTCCATCACTTGCTCGTACAGTTAACTGGTACGTTTGTTCATCCGTGCTGACAGTGATATCCTCTGTAGCGGTCAACAGTCCGCTTTGTGTATTGAGAGCAAATAAGTTATTGACATTACCCGCTGTAATGGTGTAAGCAAGCTCATCTCCGTTGGGGTCGGTTGCCTGCAGCGTTACAATTTCGTCGCCTGCCGCGTAGTTTTCAGTAATGGTCACAGTCTGCGTTTCCCCTTCAAATTTGGGAGGCAGGTTAGTCGTAGGCTCATTGCTAACGCCATCAAACGGCAGGCTGTAGTGATTGGTAAAGCCGTTTCGGGTTTGGGTGAAATAAAAGATGTCTTCAAACACGAGCAACCCAACCGGATTGGCATCGTGCTGAAATCTGCCCTCCCATATGAGCTGCGCTGTATCGTTTTCGACTTTGTAAATACCGTAAAGGGACTCCGGAAAATCGCCGGGGTTTTCTATGTAACTGATGTAGCCGCCGGCATATAAGGTGCCTTTGTAGGGGAAAACGTTGCTGGAGTAAAACCTGATCTGTTTGAACTGTTCGCCGTCGAACTTCCACAGTTGTCCGTTCGATCCGTGAAAAAGCACAAAATCACCGTTGCCGTGCGCCACGGATGTCAGTTTCACTTCGTTGCCAAATTCGTCTGAAGGCCAATTAAACAATCCGGTGTTGGACGGAGTAATTTTGACAAGACCAAAGTTGTCGCTCAGGGCGTATAAATAGCCGTTGAAGTAAACCTGCCCGTTGGGAGGAGCAAGTGCGCCCTGGGTGTAAAGGCCGCTAAAATCTCCCAGTTTCGTGAATTGCCCTTCCTTCCAAAGGTAAGTGCCCTGGCTTTCCTGAAAGTTTTCGTCGTAGTGGCCCCGCAGGTAGATGTATTCCTCGCTGCCTTCTTCAATTGCAGCTATCCAATTGTCAAACTGGAAACAGTCGGCGCAACCGGTGTTAGCCACTTTGCTTACTGAATTTTCTCCTACCTCCCAGAGGCCGCTTAAGTTGGAATACAGCAACCTGTTGGAGGTTTTAAAGAAGGCGCTCGTGCCCAGCGATTCGCCCGAAGCCCCGTGTATTCCTTCTGATAAGTTTGTTAAAACCCCTGACTGTGGATTAAACTTGTAAATGTGGCTATACCTTTGTCTGTTACCTGTGCCATCGATTTCATAAATAGTACCTCGTAAGATGTATTCCCCTCCCCACGCAACAAGCTCATGAATTTCGAAGAGCTCCTCATCCCGTGTGTCGAGCAGGAGTTCGGCGGTCATTGTTTCGTAGTCGAACTGGTATAAACCGTAATGGTCTGCATCAAAATGGTGGATACCGAGGAAGCCGGTTTCATTGTAAACGCCACCTCTTTGGTTGAACGGTTTAGCTACGGCGTAGGTATGATCCATAATGGCGGTAAACGACCCACCTTTCTTTTTATAATAGTAGGCAAGGCTTGAAGGGTTTTGCTTTAGTATTTCCACAAACAGGATGCTGTCGCCTTTAAAAGGAGCCAGGTATGTGCTGCCACCGCCCACACCGGGTATGGTTTCATCGGGCTCGTTTTGACTAAATGATGTGAGACAAGTGAAACAGCAAAGAAATGGTAATATTAGTCGGAGCATCATGGCTTGGCGCTTTTTTAAAAAAGGAGGAGTTTCCGGTGAAATGTGTCAATACAGCTCGGGGCATGTTTGCACACCGTAGTACTCTTCCTCCTGCTTTACAGTGGCTTCGTATAAATCAATTAAATCGCCCTGATTAAGGTAAATGGCACAGGCCAGCGCAGAACAGGCGGCACACGGCTGGCAGCCATTTTCATCGCCGTTGATACGGTCTTTATATTCGCTTGCCGCAGGATCATCGTTACAGTCTTTACCAGATGTGCTGCCTTCTTCACTAACTGTTTCGCTGCCGGCCCGCCAATTGTAGTTTTTGCCCGGCTCGGGTGTGAAAGTGGCTGTTTTGCCAACCACAGTGCTTTGGTCGGGGTCGTCGTCCACTTCGGTTACATATATCTGCTTCTCACCTGTAGCGGCTCGGGTGTAGCTTTTTTCTTCACCGGCTAATATCAGTCCGTCAGTTTCATCGGCTAAGTTGAACTGAACATCAAAAGTGAAAGGGTTTTTAACCTTCAAAGTATAGGTCTCGTCATTGTTGCCGCACGACAACAGGGTTGCCACAAAAGCTAACAGCATGGCACTTAGTAGATTGTTTTTCATAGCAAAAACTTAAAATTTGATGCTATCAAAGGAAATGCCTTCGGGGAGGGGATTCAATACTCACAAAGGAGTATTTTGGAGCAGATTAACTACAATGTGAAAAGGTTTTCAGGGAAAAATTGCCCATCCTCCTGGGCAGCCACAAGTTTTTAGGAGGTGTTATTGGTTGGCTGCAACCACTTCTCTAAATATCATTATCCATTATAAACTTCATCACCGAAGCAAAATTCTTCAGTCCAAGTTTGGAGGCTATGTTTTTGCGATGAGTTTTCACCGTAAACTGGCTCACACACAATCTGTCGCCAATTTCTTTTGTAGTAAGGCCTTGTTTGATGTGCTGGAGAATTTCAATTTCCCTCGAAGTCAGGTTGAATTGCTTTACGTAACTGTCATTTTGCGGTAATGTGTCGCTGGTGCCCGGCGGCTTTCTTACAGCAAAAAATGTCTCCCCGTCCGCTACTTTCCGAATGGCTTCCAATAGTTTCTCCCTCGGGCTGGTTTTTAGTAAATAGCCGCTGGCGCCGTAGTCTCTCGCTTTCTGCACCAGGTAGTCTTCGCCATAGGTAGAAAGCATGATGATCCTTACCTTCGGGTTCCACGTCATCACATCTTTGGTGGCTTCCAGTCCGTTAACCCCCGGCATGTTAATGTCCATCAGTACTACGTCTGCCGGCTGGCTCGCAAGCAACGACATCAATTCCTTGCCTCCTTTAGCCGTGGCCACCACGTGCATGTCGGCCTCTCTTTCGAGCATCATTTTGAGCCCGTCGATGAACAGCAAATGGTCGTCAGCAATAATTATATCAATTTTTGCGCCCATGATCTTTGGATTTATAAGGTATTGAAATAATGACCGTGGTTCCGTTTTGGCTGCTATCCACAGAAAGTTCTCCCTGCAGGTACTGCACCCTTGAGGTAACGTTTTTCAGGCCAATGCCGCTACCGGGTGTGTCTGAGAAACCGACGCCGTTGTCTTCCACCATCATTTCGAAAATGTGTTTTCTGTAGAAATACTGCACCGATGCCTCCGATGCACCGGAGTGTTTAATAATGTTGCTGGTGAGCTCCATGGTTGTGCGGTAGATCATGAGCTCTTCTTCTTTGGTAAACGATTTTGCCGTGCCGTGCTGGTAAAAAGTGAACCTGATTGGTGAATCTTCATTGATTTGCTGTATATATGAGCTTACCACGTCTTCCAGCCGGGTGTTGGCAAAGTCGGGCGGCATCAGGTTGTGCGATACGTGGCGTACGTGTGCCGAGGTGTCGTCGAGCAACTGCATCAGCGCCAACTTCTGCGGGTCCTCTGAGTCGAGCGTTTGCAGGTTCAGCTTTATTACGGCCAGGTTGCTGCCAAGGTCGTCGTGAAGGTCAGCGGCGATGCGTTTACGCTCCTCTTCCTGTGCGCTGATCACCTTCTTCACCTGCGTCACCTTTTGCAGCTGCAGTTCTTCCTCTATTTTCTTCTTTTGTTTTTCGTGTAGCTGGTAGCGGTACATAAGGCCGAAGGAGATGACAAGGGTTTCTATCACTATGCCCACTTCAAACATAGAAGGCGGCAGCAAATAGGTTTTGGAGGTAAGAAAGAGAATTCGCTCTATGCCGCCGAAAAGATAAATAGCAAGGCCTGCCAAAATTACCCATGCCGGTTTAAAACCCCTGTAAATGCTGTAGGCGGAATAGGCTATAACAATGAGCAGTCCGGCAAAGGTGGTTTTGTTGGTGATGTTTACTATAACCGCTTCAATACCAGATGCAGTCTCTATTAAAAAGACCGCCCACTGTATGCTGATCATTAGAAATAGCAGCCATTTGATGAAGGTGGTAGTTTTATACAAGAAATGGTGACTGCCAATGTTGGGGATAAAAAGCTGCACTACATGGACCAGCAAGGCCACCGATAGGCCCCCAGCACTGGCCATAGATGTGGCGCGATATCCAAGTGTGGAGTCTAACCCCAGAAATTCGGCATCCAGCCCCTCATGTTTAAGAAGAAAATAAATTTGGGCGAGGATATAAACGGCGTACCAGAAATGTATCTTCTCCTTATTGGTAAGGTAGAGGTACAAATTGAAAAAGAAAAAAAGCAGTAGGAAGCCGACCATAAGCCCAAACGAAAAGTAAAATCTGTTTTCCCTTTTTTTCATTGCCTTTGGATGAAAAAGAGCAAAAGCAAAGGTTTTGTAGGCGTGGCTTTCATCTATAGACAAATAAAAGGTATCGGTAGAATGGGCGGCAACCGTAATAGGGTAGGCATATCGGGAGTGCAGGTAGGGTCTTGTTTCGAAGGGGTAGGAGTAGCCAGTGTGGCCGTGGGAACGCCAGTTGCCTCGATGCTTTTGAAAAAGCTCTGCGTCTCGCAAACCGAGCTGCCCCAGCACAAATAGCAACTCCGAGTCCACCGAATCAGTGTTTTGAATAGCAAACCTGTACCAGTAGTAATAGGGATCGTACCCCCAGAATATAACCGGCTCTTTTCCCATCGGCACGAAGTCGTTCGACAAAAGCAAGGCCGAATCAAGCGGGATTATCGAGTCGGTTCTAAGCATTTCGATATACTTATTTATAAACGGAAATGAATCTTCCGTACAAATTGATGCATCGATAGGTTGACTGATGGCCGCATCTAAAAAGAAAAAACAGCACCCGGCCAGAAGTATACGTTTGCAGGTCGTCATTACCTCAACAAACTAAAAGCTTCTTTTTTAAATAGGAAATACAAACAAAGGAGTATATGAGCGGGGCTCAGTTTTTAACCGGCTGGAAGCTTCTGAGTTTTTAGTTCTGAGTTCTCAGTTTCACGTCTCGCAGCTGTCTGCGCTCAGCTCCGGAGGCTGCCGTACCAGAACTCTTAAATAAGGTGCGAGGGAGGCGTCAGCAGCAGAACTTTTAAACATTAAACCCTAAACTCTTAAACCCTGAACAGCTGTTTGTACCGCCAAAGCCTGGTCACCTTCCGAACTCCAAACTCCGAACTCCAAACTCAGAACTCAGAACTCAGAACTCAGAACTCCAAACTCAGAACTCCAAACTCAGAACTCCAAACTCAGAACTCCGAACTCCAAACTCCGAACTCCAAACTCCGAACTCCAAAACTACCTCAACTTATTCTCCAGCAG
>CBFGTI010000210.1:0-9183 GCA_965651695.1 uncultured Imperialibacter sp.
CTTCTTTCTTCCTCTATTTCAGTACGTTAGATCACTAAACTGACGGCTATGCCCTCCAGGGGGAGCTGCGAGGGGAAGGTTGGGTGTAACCGAACAATAAAAAAACGTACTACTGCAGCATTTTATGGTGCCTTGCTTTAATCACGGCCTCACTCTTGTTTCTCACGTTAAGCTTTTTGTATACACTGTGTGCATGTGATTTCACTGTTTCCACGGAAATAAAAAGCTGACTAGCCACCTCCTGGTAAGACTTGCCCATTGAAAGCAGCTCCAGAATTTCGAGCTCACGGGTAGAAAGTATGGTTGGCGAATCAACAAGCCGAAAGCTTTTCACGAGAACGTTAAGACAGGTGGAGCAGATGAACACTTCGTTGCGCAATACTTTTTCAACCGCTCTGAACATCAGCGACGGCACATTGTCGGCGTATACAATGCCATCGGCTCCATACTCGATGCATTTGCGTATCACCCGGCTATCGAGCGTATAAGATATTACTACAAATTTTGCCGAGAGGCTCGATAGCTTCATGTACTTGAAAAAATCGGTGAGCTTGTACTCTGTGTCGGTGAGTTCCACAATAAGCAAGTCGAAAGAGTCGTACATAATACCATTTACAGCTTCGTCCAATGCAGCATACGTTTTGGTGATTCTGTAGTCCTTGCTCAGGCTAAACAATCCCTGTAGTCCGCCCGCTATAGAGGTGCCCACACCCAGGGTTATGATTTCCTTTTTTCTCATGCAACAAAACAAAGGTGAAATGAGGCACCCCACAATTTCTTACCTTCTACAATGCATGAACATTCGTCCGCAAGAGCGTGACAAAACATAGACAATGCGATTTTTCGGAGTTAAAATGTAACAAAATAAAGTGTAGAGAGTAAGGGGAAAGACAAATGATGCTTGTTGGATTCGGACGGTGAGATATGCTTTGTATTAAAATTTTTCTGACATTTGGAGTCTGTCATGTTCCCCGGCAGCTTTTCGACTTTAGAGATTTTTACTGTAGAGCTCTTATCCACTTTTTCGCGATCCTGTAATCACATTACTGGCCACATTGCCCATGAAAAACTGTGCCTGTTACTTATTGGTAGCCAATGCATTTTTGATCTTCGCCGGTCTTAAGCGCAAGCTTTTTTTTGTGCTGCTTCTTGGTTTCCAGATTCCCGGCTTCTCCCAAACAGACAGCCTGGCGCTGGAACTGGATATAGAGAACCTGCAAGAGGATTCTGCTTCGGTAGACACGGTTTTGAAGAGGGCTTCGGCCTACTGGGCCACAAACCCCGCCCTGCAAAGAGCACATGCCCGGAAAGCGCTTGAAGTAGCAAGGAAGATTAACTACAAAAAAGGAATAGCCAACGCACACTACTATATAGGGATGTCGTACGTAGTGGCCGACGATCACAAGAAGGCTATAGAAGAGTGGTATAAGGCATTGCTGATGTACGAGTCTATTAACCAGTACCGGGGAATGGGCAATATTCATAATGTAATAGGCTATAGCTACACGGTACTTGAAGACTTTGAAAAAGCCAAAGCCTCGTACAGAAGAGCAATTAAATATTACAATATGGCCGACGACAAAAACGGAATGGCCGTGCTGCACGTGAACTTTGGCTGGCTGCTGAACGAAATGGGGGAATACGATTCGGCTATTTATTATAATTCGCAGGCGCTTGCCTACAGCTTGCAGATGGGCAAAACCCGCAACGTGGTTTTAGCCATGCATAACCTCGGCGACACATACCGAAACAAAAAAGAGTATTCGCTCGCCTCGGGTTATTACCAAAACGCCCTTGCACAGGTGCGCCAATCCGACGACCACAAAGCACTTTGCGAAATCTACCTATCGATGGGTAAGCTATCACTTGAAATGGGCAATTCGCATATTTCGAGGCAATATCTCGACTCGGCCATACATCATGCCGGCATTGTGAAGGCCCTATCTACGCTCCAAAATTCCTACAGCACCTTAAAAGAACTTGCCCTGCGGGAAGGCGATTTTGAGAGCGCTGTTATTTATCTGGAGAGCGAATACAACTACAAACGCCAGGTATTGAATGAAGAAACATTCTCCAAAATCAGTAAACTGGAAAATGCATACAAGGTAGGCGAGCGTGAAAAGAACCAGGCGAAAACGGAAAGCCGCCTCGCTGCTACCAATAGCATGCGCACTATCATACTTATTTCATCCCTTTGTATTGTGACTATTGTGCTGGTGTTTGTAAACCGGCAAAGGGTTCAACTGCGAAAAAACAGGGAACTGCAGGCGTCGGAAGAAGCACTCACCAAAGCTGAGAGGGAAAACAACAGGATAAGAGAAATAGAGCTTAAAAATGCACTGGCCCGCAAAAATGAAGAGCTGGACTTATTCGAAAACGATTACGCACAGAAAAGCGAATTGATAGCACAGATGAAGGCTGAGCTGAAGGCCCTTAGCAAGCAAGTGGGCGGAGACCACCTGAAAAAGCTGAACCACTTTGCTAACCTCATTGATGAAACTTTTAGAATAGATAAAGACTGGGAGAATTTTAAGGGAATATTCGAACAAACCGACAGCAGCTTCTTTTCAAACCTGAAGCAGCAGTATAATCAGCTTTCTGCCAGCGACCTTAAGCTGTGCTCGCTTCTGAAGCTAAACCTCCCTTCGTCCGAAATATCCCGAATATTGGGGATATCGGCAGACAGCGTCCGAACGTCAAGATACAGACTGAGAAAGAAACTATCGCTCGGGCCTGAAGACGATATAGTAGCGTTTATAGCTAAGCTATAGTGCGCCCGGCAAAATTGAAGTGTAATGAAAGTGAACTGAATATGGAGAGCAATGGCAGAATTTGAGGTGGTTAGCAAAGCTCCGATGTGGCACATTTCTCTTTCGAGGCCTATAACCTTGCAGCAAGACCGATGAAATTTATCTTTTTTGTTTTCTTATTGTTTCAATTGCCTGAAATAGCTGACTTGCAAAACAGTAAAGACAGTATCAGGCAGCTTTATGAGCAAATACCCGAAACCAGCGCCGGGGCCGACTCACTCCTTGCATACAGTAAGACACTGCTGCAGGAGAACCCATTTCTGGCCGAAACTTGCGCAGAGCTAGCGCTTGAAATTTCTCAAAACCTGAAATACCAGCTGGGCGAGGCAGAGGCACACAGGTCTATTGGGAATTCGAAATGGAAGCTGGGAGATCACGATTTGGCCATAGCGGCTCACCTCAAAGCGCTTGAATTATTTGATGCCGCAGGCGATACCCTCGGCATCGCCAATGTTTATATGAATCTCGGCCTGGTGTATGACGATCTTCAGCAATACGAGAAATCGGAGGAGTACCACAGGCGGGCTATCGGCCTTTTCCGGCAAATCGACTACCCCATTCGGCTTTCGCATTCCCTAAACAACCTTGCCGCCGTGTTTCATGTGCAGAATAAGTTCGACTCGGCGCTTTTTTACTACACCGAATCGCTCGCTATCCGGCTCAAACTCAACAGTACTATCGACATAGCCGAATCGTGGAACAATATCGGAGTGATCCATCAGTTCAAAGGCGAATACGACATCGCCCTGGAGCACATTATGGGCGCCCTGTCTATGATCAGGAATTTGCCGGAGTCGCGCCTTAAAGCAACCGTGTATTTAGGAGCAGGCTATTGCAATATGAAACAGAAACGCTACCCCCTTGCCAATGCGTACCTCGATACCGCCCTCGCTATTTCGCAAAAAACACACGATGCTCACGACCTGCACCTGGCATATAAGTATAAAAAAGAACTGGAGCTTGCCCTGAACAACTATTCGGCAGCGTACGATTTTTTATCCAGGCAATTGGAGCTGGAAGACAAGATCTTCAATGAGGAGACCATGAAGAAGGTACAGTACCTCGAAGAGCAGAGCAGAATGGCCGAAATGGAAAAAGAACAAGCGGAAGTAGATATACAACTAGCCAGAAAACGCCAGGTTACCTACTCGGGAGTGGTAATAGTGGCCGCCATTATGCTGGCAAGCCTTATAGTGATAAACCGGCAGCGGCTGATTATCAAAAACGATAAGAAGCTTTTTGAAACTAAACAAAGCCTGGCCGCTGCCGAAAGGGAAAATGCCCAGCTGAGAGAAAAAGAGCTGCTGCTCGAAATAGAAGAGAAAAACAAACAACTGGCCTCCTATACCATGAATTTTATTCAAAAAAGTGAGCTACTGGCCGACCTTAAAGAAAACCTGCATTCGCTCTCGAAAAACCTGGGCGCAGGTTTTTCCAAGCAGCTGAGTTCTTTTCAAAGGCTAATAGACGCAACTTTTAAGATAGACAAGGACTGGGAGGATTTTAAAACCATGTTTGAGCAAATTCACCACGACTTTTTCACGGCGCTAAAGCTCCGGTTTCCCGAGCTTACCCAAAACGACCTGAAGCTATGTGCCCTCATTAAGCTCAACTTGTCGGTCGGCGATATGTCGCGAATGCTTGGGATTTCGCAGGAGAGCGTGCGCACCTCGCGCTACCGCCTGCGCAAAAAACTTGGCCTGAAAGATGACGAGAATATAACCGATTTCATTTTTGGCTTCGATGCGAGCGAAAATGCCATGGATGAACACCCCACGAATTCCTTCTCCTGAAAAATGAAAGCGCCGGTTATCGTATACACGCTGCTATTTTCCCTCCTTACAGCCCGTAGTTTTGCTCAACCGCAAGACAGCTTAAGCAGCATTGTAGAGGCCGAGGTTCGGTCGGCTGAAGAAGATTCTTTGCTTGTAGACAGGCTAATTGACAAGGGCTACTCGTACTGGAGCAGCAATCCGCAACTGGTAGAGCTTTTTGGCAAAAAGGCCCTTGAAATAGCAACAAGGATAAACTACGAAATGGGCGTTGCCACGGCTTACTATGTAATAGGCATTTCGCACTGGAGCAGGAGCAATTACGACCTTGCGCTCGAAAACTACCTGATGGCGCTTGAGGCCAATGACCGCATAAATCACCTCCACGGAAAGGCTAGTACCCTTGGAGCCATCGGCATCATTTTTACCAATATGGGTAACCACCGAAAGGCTATCGAATGCGGGCTGGAAGCTGTGGAAATATATAAACAGCTCAACTCTCCCATCGACCTTGGCCATTCTCTTACTAACGTCGGCTACTCTTACAACATGATGGACAAGCCCGACTCAGCCCTGTATTTTCATTCCGAAGCCCTTGCAATATACCTGCAGCTAAACAGCCGCAACGACATTGCCCGCTCCATGGAGAACATAGGCGCATGCCACGAGAAAAAAGGTGAATACCAGAAGGCACTCAGCTATTTTTATAGCGCCCTCACTATCAACCGAAACAGCGGCGACC
This sequence comes from uncultured Imperialibacter sp., assembly GCA_965651695.1. Taxonomy (GTDB): domain Bacteria; phylum Bacteroidota; class Bacteroidia; order Cytophagales; family Cyclobacteriaceae; genus Imperialibacter. The sequence goes on from CBFGTI010000210.1 coordinate 5,325, forward strand.
TCAAGCTTCGCTCCGCCCTGTATCTCTATGCAGGGAGAAGCTACCTGAAATTGGGGCAGCTTCGATCCGCAAAAATATATCTGGATTCGACCATCCAGGTTGCCAAAGCCATTGGATCGCTCGACAGGGAAATGGAAGCTTATCAATTTTTAAAAGAAGCGGAGCTGCTGGAAGAAAACTACCAGGCCGCCTACAATCACCTGCTTCTTGAGTACGAACTAAAAAGGCAAATAACGAACGCCGATAAAACCACCCGGCTGCAGGCGCTTCAATCCCGGTTCAACACCTCCCGCAATGAAAAAGAGCGCACACACGCTTTGAGATTGCAGGCTCGGGAGCAGGCCAACAGATATATTGCTATCGCGGGAATGATAAGTGTTACGCTTTTAATGGGGGCCATAATTGGCCGGCAAAGACTTACGATCAAAAAGAATAAAGAACTGTTTCGATCGCAGGAGCAACTGGAACATGTGGCGCTGCAAAACCAGAAAATGAAAGAAAAAGAGCTGGAGACCGAGCTGGCACAGAAAAACAAGGAGCTCACCTCTTTTGCTATTAATTTTATTCAAAAAAGCAGCTTTCTGACCGAGCTAACACAAAAAATTTCAGCGCTTAGCGGCGAGGTTGATGCAGGCAATGCTGCACAGCTTCAACAGTTTAACCAGAAGATAAGCCGCCTTTTTAATATGGAAAAGGATTGGGCAGACTTCGATTTACTTTTTGAGCAAACCTACAGCAGTTTTTTTACCTCCTTGCAGGCCAGGTTTCCGGACCTCACGGCCAACGAACGGAAGCTGTGTGCGCTCACAAGGCTCAACCTATCGGCAGCCGACATGGCAGGAATGTTGGGCATCTCGCAGGAAAGCGTACGCACTGCCAAGTACCGGCTGCGAAAAAAACTGCAGCTAAACGAAAATGAGAATTTTGATTCACTTATGCTGACCCTAAACACTGCGAATAGTTAATCACTGGGGCTCAACCATCGCTTTTCTGCTTACAACCAGGCATTTCTACCACAACAGCCGGCCTTGTCTATGAATTGACATGCCTTACCAGACCCCGTGTCTATGTAATGCTACTCCTCACACAGCCCTCATCTCAAACATTCAGCTCATTTTTGTCGCACAGCTTTCAACATTTGTATAGCTGGTCACTAAATACCATCATTTATGAATACAAAACTGATCTTATTAGCCGGCCTTATGTTTTTTCTGGCACCTGTAACACTGGCCCTTACCGGAAGCGGAGTTCCCAAGTTACTTATAGTGCCCGGGCTTTCGCTCGCAATATTTATTTCCGTTACTCTTTTTGTTTGGATAAGCAGCCCTGGCAAGTCTACCGCGAAAAAATAACCCCTTTTAACACATGACTATACTTAGTTTGCTCATTTTTCTTGTACCATTGTTTACATCGCCGGCAGAAGTGGCGGCCAACGTCATTGAGTCGGACCGGCGGCTCAACGAGTTAATTCTGCAACACGACGCAGCAAATGCATCGGCCTTTTATGCAGAAGAGTTTGTGCTGCGGGTATCCACCGGCGGACTGAAAAACAAAGCAGAAATGGTGCAGGAAATTGCCGATCCGGATATTGTATGGGAAATCAATGAAACCGAAACTCCGGAAGTTATTGTACTGGAAAACACAGCCATCCTCACAGGTGTGCTCCATCAAAAATTCACCTGGAAAGGAAAAGCTTATGATGCGAAGCTTTACATAACCGATACGTGGGTTAATACAGGCAAGGGATGGACATTACTAGCCGGGCATGCAAGTGTGGTACCGGATTAACCGCCTGCATTATATTAAACAACACTGGCTTTTATAGTTATGGCCGTGCATCAAAACAACAGGGGTTGGTAGCCTGTGGGCTGCGGGGTTCAAGGCGCACTATTTTTTCTACCAACCACCTGTTTTCTTCTATTAAATTTTCGGCCCCCATAAAATTATGGTCTACCTTAGCAGCTGCTGTTATGCCTGCCAAATGTGATACAGCTTCGCCTTTTTGACCATTATTTTTTGAACTTGCTAAACGAACCATGCCATCGTCCACCTGCGCGGCAGTGAATTTCGAAGGGCAGTTATAGGCGTTTTTTTTAATATTTTATGTGGGTCATGCTTTTATGAGCAAGGCCTGCTTAACCTGGAAAAATTGTAATTATGAAGCACTTATCATGCCTCGTGGCATGGCTGCTGTGTGCTGTTTGCGCACAGAGCCAAAATGGAAATGACGCATCCTATGAAATGCGGAGTCTTCAGGAAAAACTGAGGGAAATCCAAAAGGGAGCGATTGTCACCTTTGGCCCTGGTCAATTCAACTCAGCTCCTGTTTCCATCGGTTTCCCGTTTCAGTACCGGGGTAAACTGTACAGTACATTGTATGTAACCTCAAACGGTAGCCTGCATTTTGGAGAGCCGGGAGCGGAGGTTAGCCCTATAGCACCGGTAGTGCATGACGCCTCACCGGAGAAAATTGAATATCTGCTTGAAGGAAGTGCCCCGAACAGAGTATTCACTATAGAATGGGAGCAGATAACCCTGAAGGAAGGATCGGCAGTGCCCGACCTCTTTGCCCAGGTGAGATTACATGAGCGCACTGGCGCCATCGACTTTGTGTATGGGTATGCAAACCGAAAAATCGAGTCGCCTACGCAGTCGACAGGAACAACCATTAATGGTTTGGGGCCTGAGGGAGACATCCGGTTGTCGACTGTGTACACTAAAAATGGCATTGTTGTGAGTTTTCAATACTTAAAATTAAGTGAGGTAATTACGCTCGACAAAAAGTCGCTTGTTTTCCGCTTCCAGCCGGCAACGTCCGGCGACCAGCAAAACGACATTTCCGACGAGTCGTAGACAAGGCTGCGGGCCAGAATATAGTGCGCAAGCCCTTCTGCCCTGTGGATTTGGGAAAATCCATCTACGGGGGCCTGGCAGTAGCCCGTTGATACTTATAAAAAAACGCGATGACTTTTCTGAAACAGGATACCTGTAGCGGCATTTTCCAAATCCCCATGTAACGGCGAACGGGCATATAGTGCACAAGCCTTTCTGCCCTGTGGATTTGGGAAAATCCACCTACCGGGGCTGGCAGTAGCCCGCTGATCCTTAAATAAAAAACGAGACACCTTTTTCTCAAACGGGATGCCTGTAACGGGATTTTCCAAATCCCCACGTTACAACGAACGAAAATTCAGAGAGCGTACGGTCCGCGGAGAGAGGGGAAAGGGTTTTGTTTTTTGAGATTGGGGTTTATTTGCCATTTGCATTTTCCCTTTTGGAATTTTCTGAAGTTGGGATTTCGTTCAACGATGAAATCGCCAGGCTCGCACACCTGCGTTAAATAGACGGTGATGGCAAAAGTCGGCTGCGATGATCTCATGACGCGGCCACGGGGCGGCGCAGGTCGCCATTGCCACAACCCAACACAAAAAAACAGCCGCCCCCGAAACAGAAGCGGCTGTGCGTGCGGTGTTAAGAAACCAGCTTTAGTATTTCACTATCCTGACGGTGGCCAATGTGGCGGCTTCTTCGGTTTGAATGAGCAGGAGGTATACTCCCGCCGGTAGTTGTTGCAGACTAAGTGAATATTTTGAGGTGCTGAATGTCGCCAGCAGTTGCTGTTTCCCTCGGAGGTCGTGTATACGCACCAGTTTATTGCCGGGAGCAGTGCCAGCGGGCAGCTCCAGCGTTATCTCGTCCACCGTGGGGTTGGGGTAAACTGTGACGCTAAAGCCCAGTTCCTCCTCCACGCCTTGCACCACCTCAACCTGCGTTGCAATGCCTGAGGGTCCCACGATAGCCGTCACTTCCAGCGGCCTGTCTTCATCCACTGTCAGGTCGGCATTGGCAGCATCCATGG
>CBFGTI010000211.1:0-9080 GCA_965651695.1 uncultured Imperialibacter sp.
AACTGCTGCGGGTGGGTATCCGACGTTTTCTGCCTCCGGTCTTCTCTACCTATGTTTTGCCCCGATGGGGCAGGGGCTGCTCGAACTGCTGCGGGTGGGTATCCGACGTTTTCTGCCTCCGGTCTTCTCTACCTATGTTTTGCCCCGATGGGGCAGGGGCTGACGCACTCCCTCTTCCGACTTCCGTCCTTCTTCCTCTACTCCAATTCTGGCCTGTACAGCAGCACACCCTGTTCGAAATCGAAAAGCGTATATCTTCTCAGGTCGTAGTAGGCTTGCCAGTAGCTTTTCAGTGCGTTGATGTAGCTCTGCTTGGCGTTGTCTTTTTCCGTCAGCGCGATATTGAGGTTGGTGATGTCGATTTTGCCGATGAGGTAGCGGTTTTGCGACACCTCGTAGCGTTTCTGCGCTACCTGGTCGGCCGTTTTGGTAATCTCCAGCTGAAGGAGCAGCATTTCGAACTGTTTTACCTGCGTAATAATCTGCTGCTCGAAAGCTACCTCGTCCTGCGCGATAATGTATTCGTTGAGCCGCTGGTTGGCCAGGGCTGTTTGCAGGCGCGATTTGTTGCGGCCCCAATCGAGAATGGGCACGTCGAAGGAAACATTTACCCGCTGCAGCGACTGCGGATTAACGTACACCTCGTTGATAAAGTCGCCGCGGTTGTTGAGCCCGTAGGAGGCATTTACGTTTACCTGGAACCGCTGCCTGCGGGCTTCGGCTACATCGCGCTCATTTTCCAGCCGCCGGCGCTCGAACGCAATAAAGTCGGCCCGGTTTTGCCTGGCGTGCCTGAGGGCTTCTTCTGCGTCAATTGCAAACTGCGGTATAGTTTCCGGCATCACCAGCTGTATCTCCTGGCTTTCCTGCAGGCCAATAAATGTTTTAAGCTCCAGCATGGCCTGTTCAAAATCGAGCGTGGCCTGGGCCACCCCCTGACGGCTGCGCAAAAGCTGCAGCTCTACCTGCAGCAGCTTGTCTTCGGAGGTGGTGCCGATGTTGAAGCGCCCTTTTTCGATCTGGTAAATGGTGTCGTTGTTGGCCAGGTTAAACTGGGCAATCTGCAAATTGATCTGTGCGTCAAGCACCGAGAAAAAACGGTCTACCGCCGTGCGTGACACCGCCTCCATTTCTTCCACATAGTATTTCTTGCTTTCCTCGTATCGCAGCGGCTCGGTGCGTTTGTCCCATTTTAGCGGATTGAAGGCAAACAGTGGCTGATTGAGAAACACCCTGAAAAGGTTGCTGCTCCACAGTGTGGTGTTGTCGGCCATGTTGCGAAACTGGTAGATGTCGGAAAGCACATAGAGTGTGCCGCCTGTTACACTTAGCGGCTGCTGAAGGCCAAACGAAACGCTGGAGTTGGTTTGTGTACGTGGCTGATACAGCAGGCTACCGTCGGGCTGGCGCACAGCGAGGTAATCCTGGCTGTAGTCGGGCAGGCTGCCCTGCAGGCCCAGCTGTGGGTTAAAGGTGGTGCGGTAGTAGCGGTATTGCCAGTAGCGGTTTTCCTTCCTCGTTTCGGCCTGCTTGGCAGCGGGAGACTGCTGTTTGGCCCGTTCAATGATGTCGGCCAGCGAAAGCTGCAGCTTTTGTGCTTGCGCGGAAAGGGAGAGAAGAGCCAGCAATAAAACGAGGGTATATTTCATATTATTCATATCGGAGGGAGGTTATGGGGTCTTGTTCTGCTGCACGGCGTGCCGGGGCTATTCCAAATATGAGCCCCACTGTGGCGGCCACGCCAAACGAAACCAGCACGCTGGAAAATGTGATGATGGTGGGAAAGTCGCCGAAGCTGGAAATGCCCATGGCGAGGCTTATTCCCAACACTACGCCTACCAACCCGCCGCTTACGCTGATCATCATGGCCTCGAACAGAAACTGCGTAACAATGTCTGTTTTTTGTGCCCCGATCGAAAGCCGCAGGCCGATCTCTTTGATGCGCTCCATTACCGAAGCCAGCATGATGTTCATAATGCCGATGCCGCCTACCAGCAGCGAAATGCCGGCAATGGCACCGAGCACGATGTTGAAAATGTTTTGCGTGCGCTGCTGCTGCTTGAGCAATAGCTCAGGAATGGTGATTTCGTAATCGACAACGCCAAAGTGACGGCGCTCCATCATGCGCGAAATAACCTCGGCAGTGGCCGAGAGCTTGTCCGACTCCTTTACCTGCACTACCAGGCGGTCGATTTGGTGATAGTTTTTAGGTGCCTGGTTTTCGTTGTTGTTATTACCGCCAAAGTTGTTGTTGGCAGCTTTTAGTATCGATTCTGTTATCAGCTCCCTGTTGCGGTAGCGCATCAGAAAGGTTTTAATGGGTACGTACACATCCATGTTGTAATCTCGAATTCCCAGCTTGCTGATGTTTTTTTCAGACATGAGCCGTTCTTCCAACACCCCTACTACCTCCATCCACTGCGAGCCCACTTTAATAGATTTGCCTAAAGGATTTTCCGTAGCAAAAAACCGCGTTTGAATGCCTTTGCCAATAATGCACACGGGCAGGCCACCTTCAGTTTGCCGCTCCGAGAACATATTGCCCTCCCTTAGGGTGAAGTTGGTGATGTGGAAGTAGGATGGGAGCACACCCACCAGCTTGGCGGAGCGTCGGAAGCCGTCTTTGATAATGTAGGTTTCCATTACTGCTTCCGGGCTTACAATTTCTACACCGGGGATGGTTTCCACTATGCTTTCGGCATCGGCCAGCCGCAGCCCCGGCGAAAACTTTTTCTTGTCGGCAGCTCCCGGCTGGCTCGATTCCACCTTCTTTTCCTCCTGCTCTACAATCGGCTCAATAATGATGTTGTTTACCCCCACCATTTTTATCTGCTCCAGAATCTCTTTTTCGGCGCCGTTGCCAATGGCCAGCATGGCTATTACAGCGGCCACGCCAAATATGATGCCCAGGGCGGTGAGGAGCGACCGCAGCTGGTTGGCAAGCACGGCTTCCAGGGCGATTTGAAAATTTGCGAGTAGTCTTGCTTTCATTTTTTAAAAAGTCGACAGCCGACGGTTTACGGTCGACGGCATTTGTTTGGTATAGTACTCGTTTAAAAAAGCTTGCTTTGCCTGTGTTGTAAACAATGCCTACCTGCGCTCGCCGGCTGCTGCTACAGGCGGGGTTGGCTGCTGCCCGTCTTTATCCCTGTCGCGGTTGCGCTTGCCGTTCAGCGACTCCAGCAGCTTTATATCCGAGCTGGCACCTTCGGGAACCGACAGATATACTTTGTCGGAGCGGGAAACACCCTGTACAATAATTGCCTCGTTGGAGTTGCTGAGGCCCATTTCAATTTCCTGCTTTACGCCGTTTGCCAGTATTACGTATTGTATCGAGTCGTTTTGTGTGTGAATAGCCTCCAGCGGCACGTATGTTACCGAATCGAGCTCCTGCACTATAATGTTGTTGCTGGTGGTCATGGCCGGGCGCAGCGTTGCATCCCGCTCATTTACTTTTATGGTTACTTCAAAAACTTTGGCGTCGGAGTTGGGGTTCTGCTGCCCTACATTGGCTACCCGCATTACCTCTCCTGTTAGTTTCTTGTCGGGATAGGCATCAAGCCCCAGCTTTACTTTTTGACCGGTTTTTACCCGGCGTATGTCAACCTCGTTTACGTAAGTTACCGACACCATCTCGGTGAGATCGGGGAGGGTGGCCACTATGGGATTCCAGGCGCCGACTTGTGAGCCGGCGGTAATTTTGTTGCCATCCCAGTTTTTATGATAGATCACCATGCCATCCTGTGGTGCTTTGATGTTGAATTCTTCCAGGAGCGATTGCATGGCGTTATAGTCGAACTCTTCCTTGCGCAGTGTGGCGGCTACTTCCTGCATTTTGGCTACCGATTGTTGCAGCTTCAGCTGGTAGTTTTCAATGGTTTGATCGAGCTCCCGCTGTGCTTTTTCCATGGCTATCTGGTTCTGCTTTACGGTGGCTGGCGGCTCAAACTGCGACTGCTCCAGTATCAGCTGTTTTTCCTGCAGTTGGTATCGCAACGTAATGATTTTCTCCCGCTCGGTGCGCAGGTTTATGGCCGTGTCGAGGCTGGTTTGTTCGTACTGCGAGCGAGCCTTTTCAAGATTGGTTTGCGCATCGGAAATCCGGGTGTGCAGCTCCGATTTATCGAGTGAAGCCACAAACTGACCCTGCTTTACTACGGTGCCCTCATCGACCATTTGTTCGATCTTGAGCTGGTAGATACGGTAGTTTTGTGCACGCCCGGGCCCCATAATTCTCACCGACCGCAGGGCGCTGAGCTCACCTGTGGTATTTACATCTACCACAAACTTGCCATGGTTTACGTCAACAATAATGTCCTTCGACTCCGTGCTGCTGCGCTGGCTGAAAAGCAGCGCTGCTACTAAAAGTACAAGGATGGTGGCAGGAAGAATGTACCTCTTTTTCATTTTGTTTTGGTTATGCTAGTCCCTGAAGATGGACACAGTTATTGGTATTGAGTTGCAACTAATTACGTAATCGCCGGGGAAAAAGATCTGGCCGATCTCCATCCTTGCCAAATCCGGCCTGATAATGCGGGCTAACTTACTTCGCACCTGAGGAAAAATTTGCTGGAAGAATAGCCTTCATACACCGGACTTTCTATATACTTCAAATCGTCAAAAAGATTACAAATATACCTAAAAGTTTAGTTGAATACCAACCATATAGATGTATTTTGCGCCGGCGCTGGAAAATTTCAACAGCAAATATGGCTCGTTATGCTTGATACGCAAGTAATAGGGGGAAATTTAATGAAAATTGTATGGGCGTTTTTGTGGAAGTTTGGAGTTGTTAGTTAAAACGGCTCTTGAGCCCCGGCAACGTGGAGTAAAGGGTGGCCAGGTTTTGCTACAGAATTTTGTTATGTTTCGCCTTTTGCACCGCTTCCATTTTGTTCGTTACCTGCAACTTCCGGTAGATGTTCTCAATGTGTGTTCTTACGGTTCCCACGCTTATAAAAAGGCTTTCCGCCATTTGCGTGTAGGTTTCTCCTTTCGCCAGGTGTTCTAAAATATCTTTTTCCCGATCTGTTATTTGAAAATCGATCCCTGCTTTTTGCTCTGCGGGATTTCCCGTTCGGATGAGCTGCAGAGCTTTGCGGGCAATACCGGACGACATGGGGGCACCGCCGTTTAAGACGTCCTGTATCGCTATATATATGCTCTCCGGGCTTTCGTCTTTCATCAGGTACCCGCTAGCCCCGGCAAGTATGGCATTAAAGATGTTTTCGTCGTCATCGAAGATGGTACTCATGATCACCCTCACATTGTTCCATCTCCGGCATATTTCCCTCGTGGCGTCTATCCCGTTCATTACGGGCATCCCGATGTCCATTAGCAGCACATCAATTTCGCTGTCACGGTTGAGCATAGCTATTGCTTCCTTGCCATTTTTGGCACACCAAACCACCTGTACGGCGCCCGACTCTTTTAGTTTGTCTGCCAGCATCCGGGCAATACGCGGTATGTCTTCTGCTATGCCTACTCGTACCATCGTAACTTTTCAAATGTTGATAGCAAAGTTACCGACACTTGCACAATACCAAAATCCGATATTCATCGGATTGTCTGCCCCCTGGTCCCAAAGTACTTTTGTCATCAACCAAAATCTAAGACAATGAACAAGTTAGCATTACTATTTGTATCTCTGCTCCTATTCGTGGGCGGAGGGACGTCGTTGGCGCAGGTGGCCCTGAAAGAGGTAAGCCCGGCTACTCCAAAAAAGCTGAAGTCGGCCCCAAGGGAGCTCTACATAGCTCAGTTCAGGGTAATGTACCAACTGCTGTACAGCCAAACAGAAGTGGCCGAAGGTGGCCGTCAGCTCGGTGGTGGATACAGGGGCGATGCCGTGGCCGGCTTAAACATGGCCGTGAAAGGGGTAAATGAAGCAGATCTCAGGGCCATTACAGATGAAATTTACCAGAACTTTGTGCAAAAATACAAAGCCGCTGGCTACCGGATTATATCGGCCGACGAGGCTGCGGGGGCGAAAGAATATGAAGGTTACGTGAAAAAGCAGGGAGGTACGCTTAACGAAGAGCAGTTTGCGGGATACATTACCAGTACTCCTGCCGGGTATGAGTACCTGGTGAAAAGTACCGCTGAATCGGGAAAGGAGAAGGTGAGATTCAACGGTTATAAGCTTTCGGCTGGCATGGGAGGAGCCGTAGTGGCCACAGTGAACGTTGTTGTCCCGTTTGTGGAAGATGCCGAATCGGGGGCCAGCAAAGCACTTGGCAAAGCCCTGGGGGGATTGGCCAAAATAGTTGTGAAGCCAAACCTGAGGCTGGAAGCGGAACCAGTAGGTACCGCAGGGGCATTTAGTACCGACGTGGCCCAAACCAAAGTGGAGTTTTTTTTCGCTGAGCAGCCGATAAAGCCGCTGGCTTATACGAGGGTCCAGCTTGCGAAAAATTACCCCATCGCCGGCGTTTTCGAGGACAAAAAATATAAAGCAGCCACCGCTGGGGAGGTTGACCAATGGGGAAGCGACTACGGCGCTGTAAGGGTGTTTAATGTGTCGGACAAATATCTGGAATCAACACATCCGGTGGCTTGCGAGGCAGCTAAATACCGTGAAGGAGTAACCACGGCTGCTATCGAGTATTTTGATGCTGTTTTCGACCGCTTCAGCGGCTATGCGGTGGGAAAGTAGAGCTGATTATCGCCTTGCGGCAACTGCGCTCGTGGTGAAGTTGTTAATACGTGGTTTAGAACTGCTACATAAACAGGCGTTGTCTTATAGCCGGAGCTAGCCAAAAAAGTGTGTTGTGTTCTCTCAATACCTCTTTTTGGCTGATGAGACGGGAGTATTGCAGCAAACATTTGGCTGCTCCGGCAACCCTGGCATAGGTCGATTTGGCAGGCAAAAACATCAAATTGCTAAACGCAGGCTTACCTCGGTTCCCTTGTTTACTTCAGACACAATACTGATTTCGCCGTGCAGTTCGCTTACACGTTCTCTCATATTGTCTAATCCATATCCGCCGGAATTTTCATGAACGTCAAATCCTTTGCCGTCGTCGGAAATGGAGATGTGAAGTTGATTGTCCGCATAGCACATAACAATGCTGACTGTGTCACCCCCGGCGTATTTGATGGCGTTGTTAATCGCTTCCTGGCACACTCTGAACAGGCCGATGGTTTGCGCCGGGCTTAGCTCAATTTCTTTGTCCAGCCGGATGTCCGAAGTAAACCGGATATTAGCCGTGGAGCATACTTTTGTGCCATATTCCCTTACCTTCGAGTAAAATTCTTCAGCCGATATCTTGTCTTGCCTAATGGCCCATACCGTCTCCCGGAGCTGCTCCATGGCATTTTTTGCGTAGGAATTAATATCCTGTAAACGTTCTCTGCCGCCTGATTCCACCCTTTGTGCTTCCGTGTATAATGCCGACGAAATTAGCGTAAGCTCTGCGCCGATGTTGTCGTGCAGGTCTCGCGAAATCCTAAGCCGCTCATTTTGCATATCCAGCAGTGCCTGTTGTTTTACCTGTTTTTCTTTTATCTGCTGCCTCCATATCAATACCACCGCGCTGAGTATAACAAGCAGCACTGCTGCCGCAGATATTGTCAGCCACATGGTTCGCTCCTTCAATTCCAATTCCTGTTGTGCAAGGTTCGTTTGCTGTTGTGCTATTGTTTTTTCCTTTTTTTCGGTTTCGTATCTCGTCTTCATTTCTTCCACGGCTCTTTGTCCTTCCTGCGTGTACAAACTGTCGCGGTATTGGTTACTTAAGCGCAGGTGGTGGTAGGCTTCGTTGTCGTGGCTCAGATTCGAGTGGGTTTCAGCAAGCAGCGAGTGCAGCTCATTCATTTGGGCCCACGAGCGGGTTTCGGAGGTATATTCCAGCGCCCTGTTCAGATAGCTGAGAGCCGTAAGCGGGTTGCCATTTTCCAGGTACAGCACGCCAATGTTCTGGCAAGCGTCACTAAGCTTTTCAACGCTATTCATATCCTCTGCATGGTGCAGAGCGAGTTTCAGTAGCTGCAATGCCTCTTCGCTATTGCCCTGCCGTTTTCTAATGTTCCCGAGGTTGGTGTAATTGATGTAAAGCTGGCTTTTGTTTTTCAATGTGGTGTTAAAAGCCGTGCTCTTCACTATCGCATCTTCGGCTAGTGTCAGGTTCCCCTTATTTTTGTAAATAACCGCAATATTTGAGTAAATCCTCGAAATGCCCAGGCTATCATCTTCTTTTAGCTTCAATGCTATGCTTTGGTTGTAGTAGTTGATTGCATCGTCGCTTTTTCCAATTATGTCGAGTACTAAACCGATATTAAGCAATGTTGCCGAAATGGATTTAGGTGTAGCACCGGTTTTCTCTTTCAGCTTCAGTGCCTCATAAAGAAGTTTAATCGATTCTTCATAGTTGCCTATACCTTTGTAGGCCAAAGCGAGATTGTTATCAATCCGGGCTCGCAGAGTATCGTTATTAAGTTGGTTTGCCTTTTCCAAAGCCGTTTTATACATGTCAATGGCTTCGGGCAATTTGCCCAGATCGTCGAGCAGATTTCCGTAATAGTTGTAGCTGATTGCAAGATCTCTGCCCGAACCGGCCTTTTCAAAAGCATCGATGGCCTTTTTAAGATGCACCAGCGCAAGCGTGTCGTTGTAGTCGTTGTAGTAGGCGAGGCTGATTTTGTATTCCGCTTTGCCATAACCGGCAAAATTGCCCGCGTGGAGATGTTGCGCCGAAACTTTCTCTAAACTGTCGATTACCGGCTGCGAAAACGCCACAACAGGTGCAATACACAAAGCAATGACGAAAAAGATTGGTTGGTAAATTGTGCGACCGTTCGGGTTAAGCTTCATAGGGATTTGCTGCGGTAGTTACTACTATTTAGAAAAATTAAGCGGCAATTAATAGCGACGTCTCTGGTTCAGTAGCAAATAGTAAGTATGACTCAGTCGCCAATGCTACAGCCAAGTTGACCCGAAAGATACACCAGGGGCGACGCGAAAAAGTGGTTGACTGGGTGGTATATTGCGGCATGTTGGGCCAGCATCGGGGAGTTTAGCTGTTGTCACATTGTTTCGATTTTACTTCATGTTATTAGAGGCATCTTGCTATCTTAGCGCT
>CBFGTI010000212.1:0-9025 GCA_965651695.1 uncultured Imperialibacter sp.
GGCAAACCAATTGGAGAACCCGTTGTACAGTATGGTCCGTTTGTAGTAAATGCACAACACGAGGTACAGGAGGTAATGATGGAGTACCGGCGTACTCAGTTTGGTGGCTGGCCATGGCCAACGCCTGAGCACGTGCACGACCGCAGCAAAGGCCGGTTTGCCATACACGCCAACGGTGTGGCAGAAGAGAAATAGGGCGATTTCCTTTTCTATCGATCTATGGCGTGCCTCACCGCATGAGGAAGCATTTGAAGAAACGGGCGGTTGAAGTTTCAATTTGTTCATTGTCTGTGACTACCGAAGATATACTGCTTTTACGGTAATGTTTAATATCATCTGCGCTAAGGTCACCATCAGAACAAGGCCTATTGGTCAGTGTTCAGATATTAAACACAACACCAAATTTGCTATCTTTATAGCGTGATAAGTTTAGTCGAAAAGCACATTGGAGAACTCAGGAATGTCTGCCGGAAACACCAGGTGAGTCAAATGTATTTATTTGGTTCTGCCGCTAAAGGAAATTTTACCAAAGACAGTGATCTGGATTTTCTGGTGCAATTTTCTGACAAGGTCGGGGTACTCGATTATGCAGATAATTTCTTTTCACTTGTTGAGGCACTTGAGGCTCTTTTTGAACGAAGGGTTGATTTGTTGACGATCAGCTCATTAAAAAATCCTATCCTTAAAGAAGAGATCGAAAAAACAAAAGTTATGCTTTATGCTGCCTAGCCGAGCACTAAAATACATTCTGGATATTGATAGTGTGATTCGGGAAATCGAGGAAGTTAAGGAATCGGTAAAAAACGATTTCGACATCTTTAAACAGGATTTAAAGGCAACAAGAGCAATAGAAAGGCAGTTAGAAATTATAGGTGAGGCCGCTACCAAACTTCATCAAATTGACCCCTCCGTGAAAATCACTGGTATTAAAAGTATTATATCATTAAGGAACTATATCATCCACGCATACGATTCTGTAGACCTTGAAATACTTTGGGGGATTGTTCAAAAGGATGTCCCAATTCTTAAGCAGGAGATAAAATCGCTGAGAACCTGAAAGTTTTAACATAAGCCTCCCAATTTTCACCTATCCTCAGCAACCATGCAAAACTTCCTCGAAAGCGCCATCAAGCAATTCCGGTACTACAAATCGCTGGGCGACCGGGCCATAGAACAAGCCACCGATGAAACCCTGCACTGGCAGTTTAATGCAGAAAGCAACAGCATTGCCGTAATAGTTAAACACTTGAGTGGCAATATGCTGTCTCGCTGGACTGATTTTCTGACATCCGATGGCGAAAAACCCTGGAGACTCCGGGATGCTGAATTTGAACAGAAACACAGTAGCAGAGATGAAGTACTCGACCAATGGGAAAAAGGCTGGCGCTGCCTGTTCGCAGCATTGGAAGGCCTTAAAGCAGAGGATCTGAATACGATCGTCTATATCCGCAACGAAGGGCACACCGTTATGGAGGCAATTAACCGGCAACTGGCCCACTATCCGTACCATGTGGGGCAAATCGTTTACCTTGCTCGCATGCAAGCCGGTAGCAGTTGGAAAAGCCTCTCCATTCCGAAAAACGAATCGAAAGCTTTTAACGAGCAGAAATTCAGTGCCGAAAAGAAACGAAAGCACTTTACCGATGAAGGTTAATTATCTGCAGCTTACTTCAACTTGTTACCAGTCTACGCCATCTAATCTATAAAGCCGCCCGACGCAAAAATGAAAGTAACAAAGGCCACCCTGCCCATTGACTCAATACTGGTCCACTTTAAGTACGACTACACAGACAGCTATCAGGGAGTATCCACCAATGCCGTAAGCCTGGACCCGGTAATTGTGGCAAAAGCCTTTTTTTCATCAGAGCCCGAATGGATCAGCTGGCTTTTCTCTCTTAGAAACAGGTTGGTAGCGGTGGTTGGGCTAAAAACCGGCGGTAATGCGGGTAACAGGCAGCAACTGCTGGCCAAGTTTCAGGGCAGGCCGGGCGAACGGCTGGGTTTATTTGAAGTCTTCGATTCCACAGGCAATGAACTCGTTCTCGGGGAAAACGATAAGCATCTGGACTTCCGGGTGTCGCTTTTCATTGATTCACCCAATGAAACGCAACAACGGCTGACCATTTCAACCGTCGTAGCGTTTCACAACTGGTTGGGGAGGCTCTACTTTCTGGCGGTAAAGCCCTTCCACAAACATATTGTACAGTCAATGTTAAGGGCAGTGATCGTGCGAATGGAAGCACCCGCGCCGAAAAACCTCCATCAACCAGCTTCAGCCGACAATTCCGCATGAAGCCTTTTCCCTTCTCTCAGCACTATTTTTACGAGCGCCTCGAGGTCGGAATAAGTCGTTCGGAAATTGACGATGCATGTCCGCAGGCAGTAGGCCCCGTCAACTATTGCGTTGCTCAAAAACACCTCGCCTCCTTGCTGTAACTGGTTCAAAAGTGTTTCGTTCAGCTTGTTCAGGTAGGATTGCGTGTCGCCGGCGGGCAGGTTAGCGGGCACGTATCTGAAAGTAGTAATGCTGAGGTTGTGAGTAAATGCTTCCATTTCACTGGTAACTTCAACCAAATGAAACAGCCTTTCTGCCAGGGCAATATCGCCACGTATCATGTTGGTGATGCCGCTTCTACCTGCCTGTTTCAGAGAAAGCCATACTTTCAGCGCTCTGAAGCCCCTGGAATTCTGCATGCCATATTCGTGGAAGTTAACCGGTTCCTCACTTCCGTTGCCGCTAAAGTTGTAGTACTCCGGCCTGAAGCTGAAGGCGTCGTGCAGGTGCCTGGCATCTTTCACAAGCACACAACCCGCTTCCAGCGGACTGTATAGCCATTTGTGCGGATCAAGCGCAATGGAATCCGCACTTTCAATGCCTTTGAAGACACCGGCCAACTCGGGAAGTGCGGCAGCCGGAGCGCCATATGCCCCGTCGACATGGAACCACAGGTTTTCTTCGCGACACAACGCCGCTATGGCCTGCAGGTCGTCTACCACACCCGTCGACACCGATCCGGCATTGCCAATAACCAGAAATGGCTGGTGTCCTTCATTCTTATCCTTTTCAATGGTTGCCTGCAGGGATTCCACATCCATTTGCTGCGATTGCTGAAGTTTAATCCACCGGATGGCATCCGTACCGTGGCCGAAAAGCTCCGCGGCCTTCGAAATCCACGTATGTGTGCCATGCGGACAATAGATCGTGTATCGTTTCTTTGTGCCTGAGGACGTAACCGCGGAAACAGGTAATCCGCCGGTCCTTATGCCTTCGCCCAGCTTGTTTTTGCGTGCAGCCAGAAAGCCAAGAAAATTGGCCATATTGCCTCCGCTCACAAAAATGCCTCCGCCGTTAACCTCATAGCCAATCAGGTCTGCCAGCCACTTTACTGTTTGTTTCTCGATTTCGGTAGCTATTGGCGATAGCGCAAAAGCGCCCACGTTGGCATTTACCGTAGCAGCAAGCATATCGGCCAGGGCGCCAATAGGAGCAGCCGAAGAGGTGATATAGCCCCAAAACCGCGGATGTCCGTTAAAGAGTGAATGGTCGAAAAGTAAATCGGCAGACTCCTGCAAAAGCTCGCCAGCAAGCTTCCCTTCATCAGGAAGTGGCTGGTTAGAAAGTAATGCCCGCACCTCGGCAGGCTTTTCTCCGGTGGTTACTTTCCGCTGTGGCAGGCCTTCAAGAAAACTCGCCAGTTGGTCTACAAGTGCGTGACCCGCCTTCCGAAAATCCTCTGCAGGCATATTCAAAGATGAGGACCTGGATTCTGTTGTGTTCATCATTTCTTTCTTCAAATCGTAAAAATCAAATACCGCAAATCAGCCGGCCTTGCACGGTGGCCATGATCAGGAACAATAATCCCATTATTTGGACCAGGAATAAATAAAGCTATAAAAAAGATCGGAGCGGCTAAGAGAAGTGAAATTGCAAGCTAATTGCCTTTCCTGTGTACGTTTGGCTACCGCGAAAGGTTACTACCTGTGTTTTAATTGTGTATTGGCCAAGGCTGTTCCTCGCACTGCGCCCTTCATCTGACAAATCTCATGCGGCCGCCTGCTATTTGTTGTCGCTTTAGCTTTTGCGGGCGTGTTAGCTTTGAGTAAAACTTCTCCGCACAATGGCGTACGTTCTGGCAGTTACGATGCTTCTTCACGGGCTGATACACGTGATGGGATTTGCGAAGGCATTCGGCCTTGCCAAAACCACCATCAGCCGCGAAATTTCCAAGTCCATGGGCGTACAGTGGTTGTTTGTGGCGCTGTTGTTCACGGTGAGTGCCCTATTTCTGTTTGTCAGCAACGACGAATGGTGGATTCCCGCACTATTTAGCACCATGCTTTCGCAGGCGCTCATTTTCACTGCCTGGCACGACGCCAAATACGGAACCATACCCAACATCTTCTTTCTTCTGGCCATAGCGCAGGCAATACAAGCATAAACAGAAGTAACCATCGGCAGCTTAAATGAACCCTTATGCAGCTCACCGACCAGCAAATAATCCTCATAGCCTACACTGCATCCAATGGAGCAGGCATCTTATTTTTACTGGCCGCTTATAAAAAGCCAAAGCTGGCCAGGTTGCTCTTCTTTCTGCTCTTTGGGTGGGCCAGCTGGTTTAACTATACCACCGCGCACCAGCAACCGGAGGCGTATTTGATGTATGCCCCGCATTCAATAGAATTATATGCAGCGTTTATTTCGGGCTGGTTCGCCACTCACATTACCACCTTTGTGAGTGCTATTGCAGCAGGCCAGGCGTTCATAGCTGTAGCAATGCTGCTTCGTGGCTGGTGGGTAAAGCTGGCGTGCATCGGTATAATAATATTTCTTGCGGGGATTGCGCCTTTGGGAGTTTACTCAGCCTTTCCTTTCTCCATCACGGTGTCGGTAGCAGCCTGGCTCATATGGAAAAATGACGACCTCAACTACTTATGGTCACACACCAAAGCATCATCCACTCGCAATTCTGTCTCATAAAATACATCCCTTGCTCTAAAGCCCAAACTGAACAAAAATGTAGTTATCTTTTATTTTTTAAATATGGATACCAGCGTTTTCACCGATAAAGCCAAAATACCCACACTTCCGGACCTGAAAACGGCCCTGGGCGACAGACATGTATTGTGGGAAGAATTAAAAGATTTTGTAGTGGCGAAGTACCCGGCGGCAGAGGAAGAATGGAAATACCCCGGGAAAAATTATGGATGGAGCTTCCGCTTAAAAGACAAAAAACGAGTGATCATGTATTTTCTTCCTCGCGATGGATTTTTTAAAGTAGCGTTTTCGTTTAGCCAGAAAGCCTTTGAGCAGGTGCTTGGCAGCAATGTGGCTGAGCACATTAAGACAGAGCTGATAGGAGCAAAGGCTTATGTTGAAGGCCGGGGAATAAGAATTGACGTTACCCGGGAAGCTGACCTGCCGGATGTAAAATCCCTTATTGAAATTAAGCTCGCCAATTAGAAATACCATCTCCACGGTATTAAAAAATGCCACCGGCCACGGATAGCGCGCCGCCAGGTCTTTTTGGAGTTTTACCAAAAAATTCCACTAAATGAAAAGATTCATTTTACTTATCAGCGGGCTACTGTGTCTCAACCTTGCTGTAGCGCAGCAGGTAACCTACTCTGTTTTGGAAAACGACCCCACCAAGGCCTATTCCAAGTTTGTAGCCCCGGAATACGGTGCTGAATTTTCCGGCGCCAACCTCAGCATTTACCTGGGTGCCAACGCACGCTACGGACTCTCCGATAAGTTATTCCTGGAAGGCGTAGCACACTACGACGTATTTCAAATGAAAGGTAAGGGCGCTGCTTATCTGCTGGAGGGAGGCATCTTTTTCCCGCTCACCACCAAAACCAAAGTGAAAGAAGTGCCGGTGATACTGAGTTACGATCCGTATGCCGGCACCACCTACAAAAACGGCCAGCAGTATAATGTGGAGTCTACCAAATACATCGCTATTTCCGACGGACAATACCTGAACAAGCTGGGAGCAAGGGGCGGTATTTATCACCGGATGACGGGTGTTGAAGGAGATGACATAAAAGCGCCCGGCATTCCGTCTACAGCTACATTGGTAGGCGTTTACCTTGGCGTACAGCAGAGTTCGCAGGCCTACGTAAAAACAAAGATCAACAACGAGGTGGAGCGAATCGGGGCCGGATTTGCCCGCTACTACGGCGACATAGTGGTATACCCCGTGAGCTCAATTGGCGACGAAACTATTGCCCCGGCGCTGAAGAAGGACAAAACCATCGGCTGGAGAGCGGGCCTTCAGTGGTATCTCGACCCGCACGACGGCGAGTACAAACGTCTGCTGAACTCGATCTTCACCACCGAAATCGGCTCCAGGCCCTATACCGGTTTCTACATCAATTTTTCCTGGGGTTTTGCTTTCCTCAATAGTCGCTGAGCACTTACTGCGGAACAAAAGAAGGTCTGGTTAGCGTCAGGCCTTTTTTTGCTCTAAAAAGCTGGCAGCAGGGATTTACAGAGCGGTCCGTTTTTCCCGGACTTTAAATGGGCGAGAAATTTTCTTATAATTACTTGATTTTGCCCACTGCGGCCGGCATTCAGGCACGTAATGGCGAACTACCAACAATCCCGATAATATACTCCAGGCCATGCCCGACAACACTTTAATCCGCCAGTTGCAAGCTGATGACTACGGAATGAAGCAATTCACGCTGGTGCTCCTCAAGAAAGGACCTGCAACCGCGCCGGACCCGGATTCACGGGCTGCCATAAGGCACCTGCATTTGAAATACATGCGAACGCAATTTGATAATGGGAAGCTTCTTTGCCTTGGTCCGCTGCTGGCTGATGCAGATACAAGGGGCATTTGCATTTACAATTGCTCAACCGAAGAAGCCAGAACGATTGCGGAAAGCGACCCTGCACTACAAGCCGGATATATGGTAGCTGAGGTACATCCGTGGTACAGCATGGCGGCTTTGCAGCAAATTCCGGATCTTCACAAACAAATTGAAATAAAATCTTTCGCCGACATCCAGTAATTTCTATGGAGTTTGACCTAACAAAAGCTATTCAGATACTTGAAAAAACACCGAAGGTATTAAACAGCCTGCTGCCTGGTATTTCCGATGAATGGGTTAAGACAAACGAAGGCCCGGATACCTGGAGCCCGTACGATGTAGTTGGGCACCTCATTTATGGAGAAAAAACGGACTGGATGCCACGAGCGCAAGTTATACTGGGTCCAGGCGTCAATAAAAACTTTCAACCGTTTGATCGGTTCGCACAAATGCAGGAGCGTGGTGGCAAAACTATCGCCCACCTTTTGCAGGAATTCGAAGTGCTGCGGGAAATGAACCTGCAGTTGCTGCGGGAAATGAACTTAAGGGAGAGCGACCTTCTCAAAGAAGGCGTTCATCCGGCATTCGGACCTGTTACGCTCAAGGAGCTGCTGGCAACCTGGGTGGCCCACGACCTCAACCACATCGCCCAGATTTGCCGTACCATGGCTAAGCAATACAAAGCAGAGGTTGGCCCCTGGGTAGCGTATCTCCGTATTCTGAACCAGTAGCGGATCGTTCTCCGCTTTCCAACTATTCGTGCCAATCAAAAAGGTTTCACGGCTTTCACCGTTACTATTTTCAAAGGATTAGGATTAGCTGGTGAATATTTTCAAATTCAAACATTCAAGAACAATTTACGGCGCCATTTCTCTTGTTCTGGGGTTTGCCTTTTTTGTAGTCCCCATGCTTCCTATCGGCTATATATTCCTGTTTGCCGGTAGCCTGCTGCTGGCCCCAAAAATTCCGCTCTTTCGAAAGTTTATGACCTGGCTGAAAAAGAAAGACAAAAAAGGGCGGCTTGAAAAAGTTGAGAAAAAGGTGGACGACTTTTTCGGCACACCAAAAAAACAGCCTGTAAACGCTGACTGACGAACGAAATGAAAGAGGTACTCGCAGCCTTTGTAGACTACATTGCCGCCACCTTCGAAACCGTTGGCGTTGTCATTATCGTTGTGGGAGTTGGTTTGGGGTTAGTCCGATTCCTGCGTTCTATCAGGAGCCGCGAAGTGGGCTCGTATAAAAAATTGCGACAGGAAATTGGGAGAAGCATGCTGCTGGGGCTTGAGGTGCTGGTAGCCGGAGACATTATAGCCACTGTGGCCACTGCCCCCAAAATGGACCAGGTGCTAACACTCGGGCTGATCGTGCTGATCAGAACCTTTTTGAGCTTTTCGCTGGAGTTGGAAGTAGAGGGGCAGTTTCCGTGGGTTAAGCGTAATGAAAAAGCGCCGTCCGACTATCCAAGCGGCACTTCGTAGTACTCCAGTGCCCACTCCAGCATAAACCTGACCCGCGAGGGATTAATGCGGTAAACAACAAGCTGCGGGTTATCGGGCGAACCCAGGTAGTGCTGAAGAAGCCGATTGGAGTTCCATATTTCTTCAAGTATGCCTCTATCCGTTACCACCTCCGCCTTGCCGGTAATGCGCACCTGGTTGTGGTCGTCGTCCACATAGCAAAGCTCCACTTTATTGTTAGCTTCAATTTCTTTCGTTTTGCCGTAGCTTTTGAGGTTGGCCACATACACTGTAAAGCCATCGGTACGTACCGGCGAAACAGGCCGCAAACGGGGCTGATCGCCATCCATGGTGGCGAGGAGCGGAAACTTTACTTTATTTACAAGGGCGGCCGCCAGCTGTGGTACATTGGCAGGATCAATTTTTTCGGGGGTTGGTTTAGGCATAGTTCAGACCGGAAAGTTGACAGGCATTCTTATTCAACGACAGCAACGGCGCTGCGCTTCGGTCAAGAAAATTAATTCCATCGACTTTTGCAATTGAAATGACCGGCGCATCTACCCGAGGGCCGGTTACCGCATCATCTGCAGCTCACTTTCAATGGCATTAAAACAAGAACTTGCTAAATTCGCACCATCCATTTACTTCACAAATGCGCCTACTCCTCCTTTTCCTGGCACTGGCAGCTATAGTTCTTGTGTCATTTTTTCTGTGGGGCGACCCTCTCATGCACACTTTCACCCTCCAAG
>CBFGTI010000213.1:0-8983 GCA_965651695.1 uncultured Imperialibacter sp.
GCCGGCTTTTAATTTTCCTGGTAAGGCTGAAGTCTATCCTGATCTTTTCTCTGAAAATTTTTACAGCCACAAAAGTGAATGTGCTTACAAAGTGGATGCAGCATTCCAGCGACTCGACTTTAAAAGGGCCGATGGAGTTGGTCACCGCCTGCTTAAAATGGTCGTACAAGGCCTTACCGCCAGGTTTCCCTTCAAAGTGCTGCTCCAGGGGAAATGGTTTGCAGGAGTGAGTCTGCCCCTGCCGTTCAAACTGACGTCCACATTCCGGACACGTCCACAGCCTGATGGCTCCCGATGTTGCCTCTATTGGTGACATATTTTTGCTCATTTGGCGTGCTTGTCTTCCTGAAAAAGACCAAAAACATTGTTTTCGGTATCGGTGCAGAGTGCCAGGTAGCCCCAACCGGGCACCGCCTGTTTGGGCCGAATTACTTTGCCACCAAGCACCGCTACTTCTTTGGCTGCGGCGTCCACTGACGCCACTCCTATAAAATTGGTGATACCCACCTGCTGTGGGCTCTCCCTCTGGGTGATGCCTCCCCCAACTCCGGGTTTTCCCTCCAGGTCCTTCGTTTCTACCATGTGGTAGCTTACCGGGCCGGGGAGCTGCACAATTTTCCAACCGAAAAGCTTTTCATAAAATGCTTTCGCTCTTTCAGGCTTCTCAGCCGGTACATCAAAATGAATAATAGTTGCCATAGCTGTTATGGTTTATCGCTGTATACATATTTTGTTAGCTGGTTAGCCGGCTCCCACGTTCCCTGCTCAGCAAAATCCACTGCTGTTTTCACTAATGCCTCTACGCTACTTTTCATCTCTTCCAACTCGCTTTCGGTCAGCAACCCGTTGTCCAGAAGATGCTTGGTATATTGAGGGATCGGGTCTTTCTTTTTCCACTCCTCTACTTCCGCCTTTGCCCGGTACAGTTCCGCGTCGAACATAGAGTGCGGCCTAAACCTGTAGGTATTACAAACCAACAGATAGGGCGAGCCCATTTTTCGGACCGATGCTACTGCTTCTCCGGCAGCTTGTGCCACCTTTATTACGTCCATGCCGTCTACTGTGGCGGAAGCCATACCGTAGCCCGGAGCCTTTTTCTCCAGGTCGGCAACAGCGTGTGAATAGCGCAGGGCCGTGCCCATGGCGTACAGGTTGTTTTCGCAAACAAACAGCACCGGCACCTGCCAAAGTGCAGCAAGGTTCATGGCTTCATGAAACTCTCCCTCGGCGGCAGCTCCTTCTCCGAAAAAGCAGCAGGTTATGCGGGGCCGCTTCATTTTTTTGTCGGCCAGCGCCATACCCACCGCTACCGGAAGATGGCCCGCCACAATGGCATTGCCACCATAAAATTTCGTTTTGGAATCGAACAAGTGCATCGATCCGCCTCTACCCATGCTGCAGCCTTCCTGTTTGCCGTACATTTCGGCCATAATGGCGCCAGGGTCTATGCCCCGCACCAGCGCATGCCCATGTTCCCTATAGGTAGCAAGGAGGTTGTCTACCGGACTTAGTGCATTCACAACGCCGGCAGCCACGGCCTCTTCGCCTATATATAGATGCAGGAATCCCCGGATTTTTTCTTTGGTATACATCTCCGCCGACTTCTCCTCGAAACGCCGGATCAGCAGCATGTCGCTCAGAAGCTTTTTGCCTGATATTCGCTCGGCGGTATGGTGATTTTTACGCTTCATCAAAATGCCAAATCAGCACAACGGACGCTGCCGCATCCCCTGGTTTACGTGCACCCACATTCCCACTACTTTGGAGGAGCTGGCACGCGAAACGCTAAATCTGCGTTTGCTGTTGCTATATCCAAGTAAAGCAGATTTTTTGACTGTTAGGATGACACACATTGGTGCGCCGGGTGATATTCCTCATCGGGCGTAGGGGGGCAGGCGGGAACCGGGGCGGCTTGGCATGAACCCCGGCGCAGTCGGTTAAAATGCCGAATTCTATTGCCAGTGTGGCATTTCGGCATCTTCAATTAACAGTTGCCTTACCAGTCCATCTCTCTTAATCACCCAGATGGATTTTTTTCCGGTTCCGTCATTGGAGGCGTTTGTAAACACGATGCTGGCTCCATCTGGTGAAAAGCGCGGCTGAAGATCGTTGGTACCATCAGGCTTCTCTCCCGAAACATCCACCAACTCGCCGGTTTCGATGTTTATTGTAAAAATATGGGCATCCAGCTGCCTTCCGTCCTCAGATTCAAAACCGGAGAGGTCGTGTGTAAACATCACCTCCCGCCCATCAATTGAAAACGAGGGGTTTTCAATAACACCCGGAAGGTTACCAACCAGCATTACCTGGTCGGTTCCGTTGGCGTTCATTATATATATTTCAGAATCGTATGCCAGCGGACCGACAGTTTCAACCACAATTTTGTTGTTTACGGCTGTCCAGTGGCAAGAGCGGAAGTTCCGGTTGGCCGGCGCCTTGGCTATCAATGTAAGGTCCGCTCCGTTTCTGTTTATCCGGTAGAGATTGTCGTAGTGGCTGTACACAAAACTTCCATTGTCTGGCGACCAGCTAAAGCCGATGCCAGGGTTGTGAAAACCCGCTATAGGCAAAGTGGTTACCTTTACCGGCTGGGTACCCTGGTTGGTCATCAGATAGATGTGGTAGTCGATATTTGCGTTGGAAGAGTAGGCTATCAAATCTCTGTTTGTACTGAATTGCGGCTTCAATTCAAAGTGACTGGTGCTGGTAAGCTGCGCTATGGAATCGCCGGCGGCCCCGGCAGAAAAAATTTCGTAGCTGCCGTTTTTCCTGGCGCTAAAAACGATACGGTTGTCAGGAAAGGGAATAGTTTTGAAGAGCCATAGATCGCCATAGGTAACGTGTCCCGTGCTGCTTAAAACTCCAACCTGCCAATAATAGGTAGTGTTGAACTTTAGCCCGTTTACCTGCAGGGATGTGTCGGCAAGTGCCGCAGCTTCTAAAAACGGCACGGTCTGCTGGGCCTCATACAGGTCAACTGTATACTGTAAAACATCGGTGGTAGTTTTTGGCACCGACCATCGCAGCGCCACCGTCAGAGGCTGATTACCCTGTCCGTTTGCGGGTAAGGGGCCTTCCGGGGCCGGTCCTGAAACCCGCAGCACCGCTAACCTGACGTCAACGTTTGTAGTTGCATTTCTCACTACTTTCACTTTGGTATTTTCCCGATCGTATCCGTCGATCTGCATCACTACAGTATAGTCGCCTTCAGGAACATTCGCAAGTCGAAACTTACCCTGTGAGTCGGTATGTGCAATGGTAGTGGCTGGGGCTGTGGTGACCTCCACTCCCTCTAGCGGGACATTTGTAGCCTTCGAAATCACGATCCCGGTTATGGCACCGGCAAGGATCGGATCTTCTTTTTCTTCGATACAGGAGAGTTGTAAAGAGATTATACACAGCGCTATTGTTTTGAGGGACAGACGCAGCGGGACGCTCTCTTCGAAATGGTACCGCAGTTTGTTTATTAAGCTCATCATCTTTGGATTTAGTTGGTGGATCGTATAATTATTCGCATATCATTTCCCCGCTGATACACCTTTAGCGGCGTGCCCGGCCCATCGGCTTCATGCTGAATTTGATTGTAGCTGCCATCCTGCTTTATTTCCAACCTAAAATGGCTGCCTGCCATGTTTTGGTCAATGCTGTTGTAACTGCCCTGTTGCAGGATCGACAGTTCGATCTCCTCGCCGATGGTGGTTCCCCTGTACTGGTTTCCGTCACCATCTTGTGTAAGAGTGGCTTGGCCGCCTGACACAAACTGCCGGGAATAGATTAGATTCGAGAAGCCTTTTTGAACTATTACGTCGCTGTTTGATGCAACCTGTATCAAAAAAACCCGATTGCCGTTTCCGTTTTGCCGGATATCGAGCGCATTTGCTTGCTGGATTTCAACTGATGTCATCCAAATCTCTGAGGCTGCCCTTTGTTGAAAAATTGAGAGATCGGCTTCGGTGATTTGCGAGAAAGCCAGGAATGGCAGAACAAGTAGTACGGGCGTCAAAAAATACTTCCATAACGTTTTCATATCACCTCAGTTTAATTCAGAAAAAAATCAGGTAACACCGGAAGGTGCTACCTGATTTCGAAATTAGAATTGGGTTACAGAAGCCATGTTGCCAGCCCCTATTTGTGTAATGAAGGAGGTCTGTCCGATGTTCAGTTGGTTAACAAGAGCTATATTGCCTTCGCCTATTTGGCTTGTAGAGGCCATATTGCCGTAGCCCCACTGGGTTTCCACAGAACAGTTGCCTTCACCCGCCTGCACGCTAAGTGCAAGGTTTGCTTCGCCAAACTGAGTCTGAACTGAATGGTTTGCTTCTCCCAGTTGATCGATTATGGCCACGTTGCTGGCAGCGAAACCATATTCGCTACCCTGTGTTTGAACAGCTGAGTTGCCTTCGCCCCACTGCAGCACAGATGCGTTGTTGGTTTCTCCGAATTGATATTGGGTAGAAATGTTGCCCTCACCATGCTGAACAGCAGTAGCCAGGTTAGCGTAGCCATACTGAGTTTGGTAGGCTTCGTTACCTTCGCCAAACTGCTGCACTATGGCATGGTTCAGCTCGGCATCGAATTCACCTCCCTGCAGTTGTTCTGAATAGTTGCCAAAACCGTTTTGAGTAGCACGGGCATAGTTGTATTTGTCAAACTGAGTTTGAACTGCTTCGTTGGCAGCATCAAACTGAGTGATAACAGCAACATTCATTTTGCCATGCTGGAATTGAAAGGCCAGGTTACCAAAACCCCACTGGGTAGAGGTGGCTGAGTTTCCCATTCCATGCTGCTCTTTGTAAGCCTGGTGTAAAGCTCCGGTTTGCAGAACCTCAGCTTCATTACCCATGCCCATTTGAGAGACTTCAGAATAATTGGCCAACCCAATCTGATTCACAAAGGCAAGGTTAGCATGCCCTTGTTGATCAATCTCAGATGCGTTAGCACCTGCCTGAACTACCACAGCATCATTTTCATGACCTGTCTGCAAAACACTACTGGTGTTCTGCGCATAGGCAGCACCTGCCATCCCGGCAGCCGCCACCCACATTAGGAACTTTTTCATAGTACATTAATTTTACCGATGAACATTAAACCATTGGAAATTTCCATTTAACACAAGCTTGTTTATCTTCAGACTCCCGGCGGTTTTGCATCGCCTCATCAGTGCAGAGTCAGTTTTTTCCGTTTTATTTTTATTCGTTTGGGGTTGCGTTCTACTTCTCTTTTGCTCATGTAGAATGTCAGCCCGAGGTTGAAACTCCATATCGTATCGTCGTACTTGCCTAAGACCAGCCGATCCAACTCATCGGTGAAGAGCAGATGGTAATCGAGCGCTCCGTTGAGCCCGATTTTACTGGTGATAAGGTATTCTGTGCCGAATTCGGCAGACGCCCTGGCGTATGAATGAGTCGCGTCGTCCGCATAGCTATTGGAGAATTCGGTGGCCATTCCCGCGCCAAGGCGCACATAAGGTGTTGTTTGAAGAAGGTTCAAAAACCGGTATTTCACACCAAAGTCAGTGTAGGCCAGCGTTGCCTTAAACTCTTCGCCGGTTCGGATCTGTCCGGCGCCAAGCTTCATTCCGATGGAGAACGGTCTGTTAGCATAATATTCGAGGTGGAATTCGCCCCCCGGCGACAACCGGCTGTAGTCGTAATCGCCCTCGTACAGCAGCCCGGTTCCCCGAAAACCCACACCCATCAAATCTCTGCGGCTAGCTATTTTCGCCCCGAAAACATCAATTCCTTTGTTGGCATCCTTCTCAGCTACATAGCCTATTACAGCCTCTGAATTGAGGTCCATTTCATTTTTTACCTGCCACAAGCGTTCTATTATACCTTCGACAATCAATCCGTAAATGGCCTTTTCGATCGCCTCTTTTACAGCCATTTCGCCCGGCTCGTTGTAGGTGAATCCGGTTTCGGCTTCCATCAGCCTTCTTACGTTGACAAACCTGAATACACCAGCATCCACCTGCTGAGAGAGTATCGATTTGGACGTGTAAACCGTTTTCAATATTCTGCCATTGCTGGTGGAAACGGCGCGCAGATAGATGGTTACGCGGTCTTCCCGGTACTGGGTCGACATGCCACTTCCAAAGTAGCGGGCTCCCGCACCGCCTGTCATGATGTTGGAGTCGAACGATATGATGCCTCCCTCCAGCAGTATCCCGGCAAACACGAGAGGTGGTAGCAACTGGTTGATGTCTTTTTCGGAGTAGTTGGCCATGCTGGAGCGTATAATCTTCCTTTCATTTAGCAGATTTGACAGCCCTTCTCTTTCTATTGGGATAAACCACCCCGACTCTTCCATTGCCCGAAGCAAAATAGAAGTTGCTCCCTGCGTAACGGCTGTCGACCAACTGGAACCTCCTTCCATTTCCTTGTATTGGCCTGTTTGATCTCTAAACTTATATACCGCAGCCACTATCTTTTCTTTTGGAGGAGGCAACAAAGCGAGTTCCTGAAACTGTGGTGTTTCGGCCCCCAATCTCGCCTTCGATATGCCAAATGGTTGATGTAAATATTGCGAGCAACCCTGTATGAGTAACCCCAACCACACCGCAGCCAATCCATATAACGTAGTCGCTTTCATGCCTTGGGGTGTTAGAAGTAAGGTACAATAATGGTAGTTTCGTTGCCACCGTTTACGTCCAGAATACCGATGTGCACGCCCTCAGTGCCACTGCTGATCTCAATTTGAAAACCACCGATTTCGAAGGTTCCGTCCTTGAGCCCCTCCTCGCCGAAGACATCAGTAACGAGCCTGCGGGAAATCTGGCTTAGCAGTTGCCTGTTTACGTCTTCTTCAAATTGCGTAATCGGATCTTTGGTTAGCAGGGAGTAGTCTGTCTGCTCCTTAAAATCATTTTGCTCCTGCGCCGAGCTCAAAAGCCACTGGTAGTTAAATGTGTCACCACCAAAAGCTGGGTTTTTAGCTCTGTAGACAAAGTCCTGGCCAAATGACCGATGGCCCAGCCCCGATGCCAGAATAAAGAAAAAGAATACCAAATGTCGCTTCATGGCTATGTTGTTTAATAAATCCCGGTTCCTTTCATGTCAATTCCTTCCAGCTGCCTCACTATCAGCTCATAGTTATTCAGGTAGGATGTGGTCTGCTCAATCGCTGTCTCGGCCAGGTACTCCAGGTATTCATACCTGGCTTGCAAAAAGCTTTCGAACACCACCAGGTCGTTGACCGATATTACGACTTGGGTGGAAATGCCCCGGAAAGGCCTCTCCTCTACTACCATCATAAAAGATCCGTTGGAAAGGTCGGGCCAGGTCCACCGCGCAAAAAACAGTTCCAGAAAATCGTGGCCAGCCTTGCTAATTGTTTCGTCGACTATAAGCCGGTCGATTTCGTTATCGTCGGTTCTACTTGCCCCATTATCAACTACGGTGTCAGATGCGCTTGTTAGCCCTTTCGACCCAACTCCTACCGGTATTTGAGAGAAAATATCAGGCAAACAAAAAAGAATAAGCAATAATATATTTAGAATAATTTTCATTTTTCTTTTGTTGTTCCATCTAATTGGTGGAGCTATAAACTTGAATCAAAAATAGTACGGGCATTGGGGTATTATAAAGGACGGCAATCATCTCGTACAGAGATTGTGAATACCTTAGTTTAGTGATAACCCTCATCGGGAAGTGAGGAGAATGGTCGGCTGCGCCTTAGCCGGGCGGTTGCTGCCATATCACGCTATACCTGCTTTTCAACCTCCCTTAGAAGATTTTGGCTATTCTTGAAAGGGGGTGCGTTGTGGCAACGCATTTCTTAAGTGTCAACACAGGCCCTAAAGGCTATAATCGGAGGAGTTTTCGACCAATACAGGCAATAGTGGATGACGCCTGTCATCAGCAGGCAAAAAAACTATTTTTCAAGAGTAGAAAGGTCCCCTTCAGGCAGGCCCAGCTCTCTGGCTTTGAGAAGGCGCCTCAATATTTTGCCGCTTCGGGTTTTCGGCAGGTTTTCAACAAAAGCTATTTCTTTTGGAGCTACAGCAGGCCCCAACCTCCGGCGGGCATGGGCAGTAATATCCATTTTAAGCGCATCATCTGCCTGCTTTCCAGGTTTAAGCACCACAAAAGCCTTTACCAATTCACCAATTAACGGGTCGGGCTTACCGATTACCGCTGCTTCAGCCACAGCAGGGTGGTCCATCAGTGTGCTTTCTACTTCAAACGGCCCCACCATGTGCCCCGACGTTTTAATAATGTCGTCGGCCCTGCCCACAAACCAATAGTATCCCTCCTCATCGCGCCGGGCCAGGTCGCCCGATAAGTACCACTCGCCCCGGAAGCATTTGTTGTACCGCTCTTCCTCATGCAAATAGGTCTTGAACATAGACGGCCAGCCCGCTTTCAGCACCAGGTGCCCGTCTTTGCCCGCGTCGTCTATAATCCTGAAATCTTTGTCGCTCACCTCGGCAATGGCCACTTCCACCCCCGGCATTGGCTTGCCCATTGAGCCGGGCTTTACAGGCATATTCCGGTAGTTGGAGATCATAATACCGCCCGTTTCCGTTTGCCACCAGTTGTCGAGTATGGGCACTCCAAAGGTTGCTTCTCCCCACCTGACGGCCTCCGCATGGAGCGGCTCACCTACACTCAGTATAAGTCGCAGGTGCTCGAGGTTGTACTGCTTGCGTGGCTCTATGGCCATTCTCATCAGCCTCCTTATAGCGGTTGGCGCGGTATACCAAACATTCACTTTTTGCTGTTCAAGCAGCGAATACCACCTTACCGCGTCAAATTCCTCCTCATCCACTATGTTGGTAACGCCATGCACCAGCGGAGAAATAATCCCGTACGAGGTGCCAGTTACCCAACCAGGGTCGGCGGTGCACCAGTAGATGTCGCCGGGGTGAAAATCGAGCACCAGCTTGCCGGTAACAAAGTGCGTCAATACCGCACCATGTACATGCACCGCTCCTTTTGGCATACCGGTAGTACCACTGGTAAAATGCAACAGGGCAGGGTCC
>CBFGTI010000214.1:0-8957 GCA_965651695.1 uncultured Imperialibacter sp.
TGAAGCGCCACTACGCGGTGGTAACCAAAGACTACAAGCTGATCCACTACTACTATGATGTAGATGAGTGGGAACTGATCGACCGCAAAAACGACCCCAAAGAGCTGAACAACGTGTACAACGACCCGGCCTATTCGGAGATCAGAATGGCGCTACACAGCAAATTGGACGAGCTGCAGGCCAAATACGGCGACTCCCAGCAGCTGAGCGACCGCTACCTCAACCGCTACCTCGATTCGCTGGCGGCGGGCAAGGGCACCTTCGGTATTGATTCGGCGAAGCTGAAGGAGATATTGGAGAAGAGTGGGAGGTAGTTCCTGGTCGGTATGTCGGTGGGTCAGTGGGTCGGTAGTCCGTAATCGGTGATCGGTAATCGGCTCGAAGCCACGTACTCCCTCAGTGTCTCTTGCTCTTCGGAATTTGTAACCCTCCGGAACGGTTCCGAAGTCCTATCGTAGGATCTGCGATCCGACCTACCCTAATTTTGGAAAGCACCGGGTTGGATTTTCCACTGAGGCAAAATATATTCAGTCATGGCATTTGCATATTCAATCAGAGACCAGGGAGCTGTTCATTTCGTCACCTTTACCGTGCATCAGTGGGCTGATGTCTTCACCCGTCAGGCGTATGTAGACATACTGCTAGACAGTCTGAGGCATTGCCAGGTACACAAAGGGCTCGAGATATTTGCGTGGGTGGTTATGAGCAACCACTGCCATTTTATATTACGTGCCAGGAACAAAAATCTGAGTGATATCATCCGCGACTTCAAGAAGTTTACCTCAAAAGCGATATTTAAAGCCATTTCGGAGAATTCCAGCGAAAGCAGAAGTCGATGGTTACTCAAAGTTTTGAGCCATGATAGTCGGATTTGGTTTTGGGAATATCGCTGAGCGAGAGACATGGCGAAGAGATATTAAGTACGACTTTCTTTGAATCGAAGGCCAGGTACATACACCTGAACCCGGTAAGAGCCGGTTTGGTTGAAAAGGAAGAGGAGTATTTAAACAGCAGTGCGGGAGCACTTTATGGCGTCCGTGCTGGCAAGTTGGAATTGCAGCAATGGGGATAAAACGGATTGTTAAGCCGGATTGAAAATCCTGCGATAGGGCTTCAGGACCGCCTGGAAGGTTGTAAATCCTGAAGAGCGGGTGGTTGGGTGCTGGCACCTGCCTACGACCTGCTAAATGTAGCTATAGTGAACCCTGCCGATGATGAAGAGCTGGCACTCACCCTGGCTGGCAAGAAAAGGAGGCTACAACGGGAACACTTCGAGCAGCTGGGCAAAGGGCTGGGACTTACAGATAAGCAAATACAAGGGGCGTTCCGGCGGATGGTGAAGAACAAACCAAAAGCTGCAAGCTGGATAGACCG
The DNA here is from genome assembly GCA_965651695.1 of uncultured Imperialibacter sp. Lineage (GTDB taxonomy): Bacteria > Bacteroidota > Bacteroidia > Cytophagales > Cyclobacteriaceae > Imperialibacter. Next base: position 1,375 of record CBFGTI010000214.1, read on the forward strand.
GTCGTTCCTATCGGATGGAATGAAGGCGGCTTTCGGGGAGGTGGTTGACGGAAGGTACAGGCAGTTGGGGTTGGGGGAGTAGGGCGTCAACGCTGGCTTTCGAGCGCAGAGGGGCGGGCTTTTCGGGAAATGGATTTGCTGCCCAATATATCTTCAGAAGGCATATTTTCGTATCTTTATCGTATGGACTACCACTCATTTATAGAAATAAGGGCAGACAAGCGATTTGGTAAGCCCTGCATCAAGGGTACCAGAATAACTGTTTACGACGTACTTAACTGGCTTTCCAATGGCATGAGCCGGGAGGATATTAAGTCAGATTTTGAAGAGCTGACTGATGAAATGATTGATGCCTGCCTGGCGTATGCTGCTGATAAGGAGCGCAGACTTATATCGGCTTCGTGAAACTCCTGTTTGACCAGAACATATCTCCGAGGATATTGAGACATTTACCACCTGAGCTTTCAGGCTGCCAGCAAGTACGGTTTGTTGACCTGGAGGACTCGGCGGACTTTGCTATTTTCAAGTACGCCCGAACTCATGACTATGCTGTTGTGACTTTTGATTCAGATTTTGTGGACCTGAACGCCCTCCATGGTACACCTCCCAAAATAATCTGGCTGAATACGGGAAACCTAACGACCAAAAGCGTCTCCGAATTGATCATGAAGAACATCCCGGCAATCAAGATGTACCTGGAATCTGAGACGGATGACATTCTGGAACTGATAAAAACTCCCTGACAACCTGCACACCAGGGGTTTAGCCGGATTCGAGGCAAATGCTTGCTTTAAAACTCCATTACATCACTTAAATTTATCATCAGTTTAGGATGTTCAATGCCAACCCAACAAAAGCACTTTAATGACAATGATATGACCCCAACAGACACTCATAACCAACGCATCGCTAAAATGATCTTCGGCTCGGTATACCCTATGTATGTCGAAAAAGTGGAGAAAAAAGGCAGAACAAAAGAGGAGCTGCACCAGGTGATCAGGTGGCTGACCGGCTTTGACGACAAGAAGCTGGAGGAGCTGATAAAGGAAAGGGTAACCTTTGAACAATTCTTCGAGCGTGCTTCGCTCAACCCCAATGCGAAGCTTATCACAGGCGTAATCTGCGGGTACCGGGTGGAGGAGATAGAGAATCCTCTGACGCAGAAGGCCCGGTACCTGGATAAGCTGGTGGACGAACTGGCGAAGGGCCGGAAGATGGAGAAGATACTGCGAGGGTCGTAGGGAAGCCGGGCTGACAAGGGCGTCCCTTAAAACCCGAAGGATCATTCAATAATGATCCTTCGAACAAACGAGGTTGCGTGGTTAAATCCTTTCAGCACGTAATTGCCCTTGTCCATGTGGCCGAGCTCCAGCGTGGTGAGGTTGCCGTCGGTACCTCCAATCCAGCGCAGTCTGCCCGCCATATCGTACAACGCCAGCCGGTAAGCGAGCCCGGTTACGATGTGGAGTTGCCCCGTGGTAGGATTCGGGTACAGCTCCTGTGCCCTCAGCTCACCAACCGACAGTACCTCACCCACCTCGTAAGGTGCACCTGCGTACCGCGCAATAGAAGCATCATTAAACTGGTTCATCTTGCCTTCGTCAAACCCGGGAATGCTGTTGATATTTCCTTTCCAGGCTCCCACCAGGAGAAAGTGTTCTTTAAACGTCACATTGGGGTCGTGTGAGCTTTGCTGCTCCCTGGTATGTGCGTGGTAGTGGTAGCCAAAGCCATCGCCATGGTCGTGGCCGCCGAAGTCATCGAGGGGCACCTGGTAGCCCGCCATTTCCGTATAGGTTTCTTCATAGCGGCCAAACAGCGCCACCCCGTCGTAGGCGATGCCGATTACTGGCGGGTGGTTGCGCCCGGCGTAGTCGCTGAGGTTGTACAGATTAATTCCGTTGCCGCTGTAGGCGTGGCCGTCGGCGTGATAATGCAACTCAAGTCCGCCGCCTACGTGAATCCCCGACTGCGTAATCTCCCCGTCTTCGACCGTAAAGCGGATGTTGTTGTTCATGGCCGGATATATGGTAACGCCATCGACCGCCAGGCCCACCGATGCCAAACCGACGTAGTTGTACACGTTCTTTTCGGTGGTGGTGCCGTGGTCGCTGTCGAAAGCCGACGCCAGGTCGCCATAAGGGCCGAGGTCGTTTTCCAGCACTTCATCTATAAGTCCATAATCTTTAAGCGGTATTTTGAGCACAAAATCGCTCAGCTTGCCGTGGCGTGTCACTGTAGACTCGCCGTATCCCACTCCCGGCTGAGCACCAGGCGGCCGGTTGACATCGATGAGCATATTGGGCCTGCCTGAAACGGCGTACGAAACCACTACCATGAAGGGATGCGGCACGCCGTTGTTGTCGAGGGCGTTGGTAAAGTATACGTTCAAAACGCTGTTATAGCCCAGCCGGGCACCGTAGATGTCGTAGCTGGCTATTTTTTGCGACAGCATGTTGTCTCTCAGCGCAAGGTAGAAGTCTTTGGGATACCGCAGCGAAGCGCCGTTAGCGGTAAGGGTGGTTTCGATTTGATCCATCATGTCGGCAGCAGCTTCCGCGGCGGCGGCTGAGGTCCCAAATTGTGTTAAATATTGGCTGTCTACCCTTTCCTGCAAATCAACCGAAAGCTTGCTGTCGTCGATCAGGTACACGTCGTCGGGCAGCTCGGCGGTAGCATTGGGTTGGTAGCTTACGCTTAAAGGGTTGAAATCGGAGCCATCTTCAATAGTAAGGTTTATGAGGTCGTTGGCATTGGCGACGAAAAAGGTGGAGGCGCTCCCTTCGTCGGCCGTCCATAATAATTTGCTATCGCTTATCTGCAGCCATTTGCTGGAAAAATTGTTGGCTGCGCTGAAACTGCCCTGGATGGCATCGTATTCCCACTGGCCGACAGCTTTGATTTTTGTGGATTGAGCAGCGCCGGTAAATGTTACTGCCACAAAGCCCTGCTCGGAAGATTCGTCGATCTGAAGGGTGCCGGCGTCGGCGCAAACGGCATTTCCTGCCGCATCAGCGTCGATACTGTAGTAGCTATGCAGGAACGGATTGAGGCGATACTGGCCGGCCAGCGGCACTTCCTGGTTGTTTGCATGGCTATTGATATCGACTGCCTGGAATATACTCCTTAGCAGCGACCCATAGGTGCCCGAGGTACCAAGAAAGCTGCTGAGGTCCGCAAGGTTCAAATTATTCACATTATCCTGGTCCAGCATTATTACCTTGTCTTTCGCCTCATTTAGTATAACGAGGTAAGCCCGGTTTTCAAGGGCTGGCACAGCCTGGGGCGTCCATTCCCTCGAATAGCTTTGGTTTAGTACTTCGGCGAAGGGTGCCGGGCCGTAGTAGTCAAAATGCTGCCCCAATGCGCAGAAGGGCACAACAAGCAACAGGATCAGGTTTAGTTTTCGCATAACGAGAAAAAGGTTAAAAAGCATGGCCACCGGTGGCTGCTGATAGTACAACGGGCATGTGGCAGAAAACCCCCAGTTGCCCCGAAAAATTGTTGGCAGAGGCGGACCCGGTAAACTACAATGTATTTGAAGGCGGGTTTTGGGTGCCGGGGGCGATTTTCTCAGGAAATGGATGGGGAAGGGAGATTGCCGCAATGACTTGCCGGAACGCCCATTCGCCTGTTGGGTCAAAACAAGCCGCCCTCAACCTCTTTTTCGCAGCGACGACTCCCGCACAATAATTTCCGTTTTTAGCACGATGGTTTCGGACTTAACTATGTCGCGGTGCTCTTTGTGCCGTAGTACTTGCTGGGCGGCTATTTTTCCCATATCAACCGCCGGGTGCGATACCGTGGAAAGGGGAGGGTCGATAATCAGCGACACGGGGTCGTTGTTGAAGCCGATGATGGCGAGGTCGTGGGGAATCCGGATGCCCTGCTTCTTCGCACACTGAATGGCGCTGATGGCTGTTGTGTCGTTGGCAGAAAACAAACCGTCGGGCCGGTTGGGTAGCTGAAGCAGGTAGTTCATACTTTTGGCGCCTTCTTCCGAGCTCATGGTGTTTACATGCACGATCAGGCTTTCGTCTACCGGCAGGTTGTGTTTGCGAAGTGCCTCGATGTATCCCTGCTGCCTTTCTTTATAAATATTTCTGTGCTGGGCACCGGCAAAATGCGCAATGCGGGTGCAGCCCTGCGCTATCAGGTGTTCGGTGGCAGCGAAACCCGCCGCAAAATTGTCGATCACCACCCTGTCTGCATTAAACTCCTCGCTCACCCTGTCTACAAACACTACAGGTATGTCGTCCCTGATAAACTGCTGAAAGTGATCGTACTTTTTAGTCTCCATAGAAAGAGACACTACCAGGCCGCTGATCCTGCTGGCGTGCAAAGCCCCTGCATGGGCTACCTCTTTTTCGTAGCTGTCGTACGACTGAGAAATAATAACGTTGTAGCCGGCCTTGCTCGCTGCTTCTTCTATACCACTGATCAGTGAAGAAATAAACGGCCGGTTGATCCACGAGATCATTACTCCGATGGTGTTCGTCTTGTTTTTTCGCAAGCTGGCCGCGATAGAATTGGGCCTGTAGCCTCTTTCGCCTGCCAGTCTTTTCACTGCCTTTATGGTCTCCTTGCTGATGCTGAAATGGTCTTTCAGAGCGCGGGAAACGGTGGAAGGAGACACATTCAACTCCCGTGCGATATCGTAAATGGTAATTCCCCCTTCTTTTCGTCCAGGCATAATCGGTTAAAAAATTTGCAAACGATGGGGAAATCTACGTAATGATTTTGCTTTTAAAAAATAAAGCCCTGAAAGATAACTACGCAATCGGTTGCGTGAGTAAAAAAATATATATACATTCGATTTGCTGAGTATATAAGACATGAGAGGATGCATTTGATATGAATCCAAATCAATCAGTTGCATTGTTTATGACGCCGAAACTACTTAAACTACTATATGAACCATGCTTACTAAAATTGAAAGGCACAATGCGATCCGTGCAGTTAGCACAATCGGTTGTTTTATGTTCTTACTTCAAGCGAGTGTACTTGCCCAGGAGGCAAGAGTGCAGGGCCGGGTAACCGACCAGGAGAGCGGGGAGCCGCTGCCGGGTGTTACAGTGCTTGTACAGGGGTCGTCGCAGGGCACCGTAACCGACGCCAGCGGCCAGTACACGGTTAATGTTCCTTCTTCAGGGAGCATTCTGATCTTCAGTTTTATCGGTTATACTACCCAGGAGATCGAAATTGGCAGCAGGAGTGTGATAGATGTGAGCATGCCCGTGGACGTAAAGGCCCTGGAAGAGGTGGTAGTGGTGGGTTACGGCACGCAGAAGAAAAGCGACGTGACGGGGGCTGTGGCCCGCGTTACCGGTGATGCGCTGCGTGAGGTGCCCGTGGCCAACTTTACACAGGCCCTGCAGGGGCGTGCAGCCGGTATCGACATCCAGAGTACTTCCACAAGGCCGGGAGCCGATGCGCAGATCAGGATAAGGGGCAGCCGCTCGTTCTCCGGGTCCAACGATCCCCTCATTGTGCTGGACGGAATTCCCTTTAACGGTTCTATTAACGACATCAACGTAAACGACATCGCGGCCATCGACGTGCTCAAGGACGCCTCCGCCACCGCTATTTACGGATCGCGCGGGTCGAACGGGGTCATCATTATTTCCACTAAAAAAGGACGGGTGGGCAAGCCGGAGCTGTTTTACAACGGCTACTACGGCGGCAGCGCTGCCATTGGCAAATACGACGTGTTTAATGGCGAAGAATTCAACGAGTTTCGCCTGGCTTCCAACGCCGACGGGGGCTCCAGCTATGGGCCAACCGACGACGAAGCGGCAAACCTGCTGGCGGGGAGAGAGACCGACTGGCAGGACCTGATGTACAAAGGAGCCTATATTACAGACCATAATATAGGTGCAACCGGTGGCACCGACATGACGCAATACATGGTGTCGACCGGCTATTTTAAACAAACCACGGTACTCCCCGGGCAGGCTTACACCCGCTTTTCCATCACCGGATCCATCGACCAGAAGATCAACGACCGGGTGCGGGTGGGGCTCAATGCAATGAACCAGTTCAACATCAACGACGGCGAAAATGCTTCGGCCATGTTCTCCATTCTCACGCTTAGCCCCTTGTATAATGCGTACAATCCTGACGGCACGGTGAACCGCTCACCTGCCATAGGAAGCGCCAACCCCGAAACACTGAACCCGCTGTTGCTCAACGACGAAAATACCTGGAAGCAGCAGCGCAGAAGAATGCGGACCTTTAACAGCCTGTATGGCGAAGTGAAGATACTGGATGAGCTGCGGTACCGGATTAACCTCGGGTTCGATCTTTTCCAGGACAACTACGGCCGGTACGACGGCTCGGGAACACCCTTCAAAAATGGTGGAACAAACGAGGCCACCACTCAAAACACAAATAGCCTCAGTTATACCATAGAGAACATTCTTACCTACGACAAAACGTTTGCCGACGCCCACAAGCTGGGCCTCACCGGGCTTTTTAGCGCGCAGGAAACAGAGGAGTACAGAAGTACGGCCAACGCCAATACCCTGCCGGCCGACTACACCTATTACTACAACCTGGGCCTGGGCAACGTAACCTCGGTGCCGGCCAACACCGCCGGTGCCAACAACCAGTATTACACCAAATGGGGGCTGCTTTCGTATATGGCCCGGGCCAACTATGCGTTTATGGACCGCTACCTCGTTACCTTCAGCTACCGGGCCGACGGGTCGTCGAGATTGGCGGAAGGTAATAAATGGTTCTTTTACCCGGCGGCAGCTGTGGCCTGGAATATGGCCAACGAGCCGTTTATGAGCGGGGTGGCTGCCATTTCGGCGCTCAAACTGCGGGCAGGCTGGGGCAAAACGTCCAACCAGGCAGTTAACCCATACGCATCGTTGGGGGCGCTTGCTTCCACACCTTACAACTACGGAACCAGCGGACTGTACGGCTACTACGTGAGCTCTTTGCCCAACCCCGAGCTGAGCTGGGAATTTACCACTACTACCAACGTGGGGCTCGATTTCGGCGTCATCGAAAACAGGGTCACCGGTAGTGTAGAATATTATATTCAAAAAACCGACGATATTTTGCAAAGCGTGTCGCTGCCCCAAACCTCCGGTGTGAGCAGCGTGGTGAAAAACGTTGGGCAGTCGGAAAACAGGGGGTTTGAATTTACACTGAACTCAATAAACGTTGAAAACAGCAGCCTCAGGTGGGATACCGACTTCAATTTTTACCTTAACAGGGGCAAAATCACTTACCTGGCCGGAGGGGTAGACCGCAACATTACCAACGGCTGGCATGTGGGTTACCCGATAGACGCTATTTACGACTATGAGAAAATCGGAATTGTGCAGACCGGTGAAACGGATCTTCCCACCGGTTTTGAGCCGGGCGACATCAAGATCAAAGATCAGCTCACCGTAGATAACGACGGCGATGACGTGCCGGATGCGGCTGACGGCGTAATCAATGCCGACGACCGCATTGTGCTGGGCTCGGGCCAGGCCGATTGGTCGGGGGGCCTTTCTAACCGCGTTACTTTTAAGGGTGTCGACTTCTCGTTTGTGTTGTTCTGGCGAGTAGGCGGCACGCTGGTGAGC
>CBFGTI010000215.1:0-8928 GCA_965651695.1 uncultured Imperialibacter sp.
GCGATTTGGCGCTTTTTTATCATAGTGTAAAGGAGAAGTCGGTGGTGGGTATTGCTAAGGTTGTAAAGGAACATTACCCAGACCCCACGGCCGAGGAGAAAGACACCTGGGTGGTGGTAGACGTAGCGCCGGTGAGAAAGCTGAAAAGGCCAGTAAGCCTTGACGAAATAAAAAATGACGACCGGCTGGCGCAGATGGCTCTGGTAAAACTCTCGAGGCTTTCGGTGCAGCCCGTTAAAAAGGAGGAATTTGACATTATCCTGCAGAAATCTGAAGAATAATTCTCGCCGGCTGTCGTAATGAAGGGGAGCAGGCAGGTTGAGTTGTTTTGTAAACAATTGGAGTAAGACATGAACTTGAAGTGTTTATTGTATTTTTTTCTCTTTTTTATGGTAGCCGGCTCTTTGCTGGCCCAGGACAGGAAAAAGGATGAAAAGAAGAGTGAGCTAATAGAACAGCCCAACCGGGTGGAGTTCGATATTACCAACTCCAACTACGAAGACTATGTGATATATAGCTGTGAGGAAGAAGGGCTGGCGATTTACCATCAAACAGAGCACAAAAATAAAGACGGATACCTGTGGGAATTTATGAAAATGGACACCACACTTAACATGGTGTGGAGAAGAGACTATTATCTTCCGTTTGCTTCAAGGATTATCGGCTACGATTACAGCCCGGGCTATATGTACTATTTGCTTCGCGAGAAACCTTATAAGCAGGAAGATCTGCTGGTGATCAGGATGGACCTAGACAAAGGCGATACAACCCGTTTCAATATCAATACGGTTTTTCCGGTTACACTCACGCAGTTTGAGGTGGTAGGCAGCACTATTCTTTTGGGAGGCTACGCCAACTACAAGCCCGTAATTATCAGGTACAATCTGTTTGACCAGCGGCCGCAGGTAGTGCCCGGCTTTTATGCCGACTATAGCGAATTGCTGCGGCTCGAAACCGACGACCGGCTGCGTACTTTTACGGTAACAATGAGCGAGAAAACGCCGGATAAGCGAAGTACGGTGTCGGTGCGTTCGTTTACCGAGAGTGGCGACATGATACGAAACATACTGCTGCAGCCCGAAGAGGGCAGGGGGCTGCTAAATGGAGCCCCGGCACGGCTTGAGCATGGCAGGCAGTTTATAGCCGGCACTTACGGCCACAAACGGTCTACCTATAGCAGGGGGTTGTACATTGCCACGGTAACCGACGACGGCAGCCAGAAAATTGACTATTACAACTACGCCGACCTTGAAAACTTTTTCTCCTACATGCGGGCAAAAAGAGAGCAAAGGATCAAAGAAAAAATTAAGCGCAGAAAAGTGATGGGCAAAAAGGTGAAGTTTAACTATCGCCTGCTGGTGCACGACATCATTGAAGATGGCGACCATTACATACTATTTGGTGAAGCGTATTATCCCAAATACTCCAACTACTCCGGCTACGACCGTTTCGGCGGCTATACCTACGGGTACAACAACTCCTATTTCAATCCAAACTTTCTCGGATACAAATACACACACGCCGTGGTGATGGCCTTCGACCGCTCGGGGAAGCTGCTGTGGGACAACTCATTCGAGATCAACGACATTACCAGCTACGAGCTTCAGCAATTTGTGAACCTGAGCGCCCGCAGAGACGAGGTAGTGCTGCTGTATACGTTCGAAAATGTGATCCGTTCAAAAATCATTCAGTCGGACCAGATAGTGGAAGGCAAGACCTTCAACGACGTGAAGCTGACCTTTGAAGACGATGAATTGAGAACCAACGACAAGGAAGTAAGCGGCCTGAAGCAGTGGTATGGTAGAAGCTTTTATACTTACGGTATTCAGGACATAAAAAACCTGCGGGACACCTCTGTTAAATTAAATCGAAAGGTATTTTACATTAACAAAGTAGTTTACAGGTAAGTTTTTTAGTCAGTTATCAGTTATCAGTTATTAGTTCTCAGTTAGATTTTGAAAAGCAAGGTGCGGTAAATTTCTCGTTTCCGAGTCGGGCGCCGGCTGCTGAGAAACAAAAATTCAGAAACGAAAAAACTTTTCTCTAACTTTGGCGCATGCAAAAACGGTTGCTTTTCGACAGTCGGCTACTTCAGTTCACCATCAGCAGGTTATGTCAGCAACTTATCGAAAATCACGCAGATTTTTCTGATACTGTACTAATTGGGCTGCAACCAAGAGGAATTTTTCTGGCGGAGAGGATAAGAAAAAACCTGGAGCAACTATTGGGTAAAAAAGTACTTCTTGGCTATCTGGACACAACTTTTCATAGAGACGATTTTCGGCGGAGAGAATCACCCATAACCGCTCATGAAACCCGGGTAAATTTTGTAATTGAAGGGAAGAAAGTAATTCTGATCGACGATGTGCTCTTTACCGGGCGTTCGGTAAGAGCCGCCCTGGATGCAATGGTTACCTTCGGCCGGCCCTCTAAAGTTGAGCTGCTCATCCTTATCGACAGAATGTACAGCCGCGATGTACCAGTAGAGGCCAACTATGTGGGGCGCAGGGTAAATACCGTCAGAAGCCAACGGATTTTAGTAGAACTACAGGAACAAGGCATGCCCAAAGACAACATTTGGATCACGGAAAAGGAGGAGGCTTTATGAGCCAACTCAGTACACGGCATTTGCTGGGAATAAAAGACCTGACCGAAGCCGACATTCAACAGATATTTCACACCGCCGACAACTTTAAAGATGTGCTTAACCGGCCCATTAAGAAAGTGCCATCGCTGAGGGACGTAACCATTGCCAACGTTTTTTTTGAAAACTCTACCCGCACCCGGCTTTCTTTCGAGCTGGCAGAAAAAAGACTTTCGGCCGATGTGGTCAATTTCTCGTCGTCGTCCAGCTCGGTAAAAAAGGGGGAAACGCTGCTCGATACGGTCAACAACATTTTGGCGATGAAGGTAGATATGGTGGTAATGCGACACTCCAGTGTGGGGGCTTCGCATTTTCTTGCCCGTCATGTAAAAGCCAACATCATCAATGCAGGCGACGGCACGCATGAGCATCCCACCCAAGCTTTGCTCGACGCTTTTTCGATCAGGGAAAAGCTGGGAGACGTGGCAGGCAAAAAGGTGGCCATTATTGGCGATATTCTTCATTCGAGGGTGGCCCTTTCCAACATTTTCTGCCTGCAAAAGCTCGGTGCAGAGGTAATGGTGTGCGGGCCCATTACGCTCATACCCAAGTATATAGCTGAGCTAGGGGTAAAAGTGGAGTATAATGTAAGGAAGGCGCTGGAGTGGTGCGATGTAGCCAACGTATTGCGTATCCAGCTGGAACGCCAGCAAATCAAATATTTTCCATCGCTACGGGAGTACTCGTTGTATTACGGTATCAACAAAGGTTTGCTCGACTCGCTCAATAAAGAAATTGTGGTGATGCATCCGGGCCCGATAAACCGGGGTGTTGAGCTTAACAGCGACGTAGCAGACTCAGAGCAGTCGATTATTTTAGGGCAGGTCGAAAATGGTGTGGCCATCCGCATGGCGGTGCTTTATCTGCTGGCTAGCATCAAAGAAGTGGCGTAAAATGCTACGGGACGGTCACCAATCCACTGACTTTTCTTTTTGGGCAGCCCGGCGGGTGATGGTAACCGGGGCCGCTGGTACTATTGGTTCGGGCGTAGTAAGGGAATTGCTGCAGGCCGGCGCTGGCGCCATTGTTTGTGTTGACAGGGCTGAGACACCGCTTGCTGAGCTGCAGGAATTCCTTTTGAGCCAGAAAAGCCACAGCCACACCATTTATCTGGCCGATATTGAAGATGAGCCGAAACTCGACGCTATTTTCAAAGCCGAACATCCCGATATCGTTATCCATTGTGCGGCCTTAAAACATGTGCCTTTTCTGGAAGGCTTCCCCGAAGAAGCACTCGCCACAAATTTTTATGCAACCAAAATATTGGCCGGCCTCGCCGAGAAGTACGGAATAGACCGGTTTGTGACTGTTTCGACGGATAAAGCGGTGGAACCAGCCAACATCATGGGATACACCAAGCGTTTGGCCGAGGTAGAGATGCGGTTCAGGCATATGAGCGGCACCGCAACACAATTTATAGCGGTTAGGTTTGGCAATGTGCTGGGATCGAATGGTTCTTTCTCAAAAAAACTTGAAAGCCGGCTGCAGCCGGGAGCCGAGGTCGAAATTACCGACCCCGAGGTTAGCCGCTACATGATGTCGGTAAAAGAAGCCTGCGTTTTGCTGCTAACGGGGACGGTTAGCGGTAAAGGTGGCGAAATTTTGGTGTACGACATGGGCAAGCCGGTAAAAATCGTAGCATTGCTCGATCATTTGCTGGAGCTTAAAGGTATACCCAAGGAAAGCATCCGCATCAGGTACACGGGCCTGCGACCCGGCGATAAGCTGAGCGAGAAGCTTTTCTACGATTTTGAACTTCCATTTAGCGTTGAAAAAGAAAAAATTCATACCGTTGGTTTAGACTGCATTTTGCCTGAAGAGGTTGATTTGCTGGCGAAATTTGCCGAGCACCGGCTAAGGGGTTCGCTCTCCGGCGCTTCTTATGAGATGCTCACGGGTGAGCTGGCGAGGTATGCCGCCCAAGCTGCAAAAAAGCCCTCCACGCTACCAGAATAATTTCCTTTTCTTCTTTGCCCGCGGAGCATCGCCTCCCACTACTCCCTGTTTTACAAGCTCCTCCCAAATGGCAGACCACCCCGGGAAACCGCCCACTATGCGGTCGTCGATAAAGAGGTCCACATTAATCTTGCGGTTTTGTCCCGCTTTGAAACCCTCTCCGGGAAAGCTTTCGTTGACGGCGTAAAACTCCACTCCGTTTTTGTTGCAATAGGCTACTGCATCATCCAAAAGCCTGCCTTCCCGTATCGTCCACAGGATGAGCCGGTGGCCTTCTGCCTGCAGCGCCTTTAAGGTTTGAAACGCAAACAGCAACTCTTTGCCTATTTTAGGATAGGTATGTTCTACTATCGTGCCGTCAAAATCTATAGCTATTACCAAAGAGCGTCTCATCATGTATTTCTCCCCCGGACAAATATAAGGAACGAATATAAGTTGGGCGCCGGTTTGGCGAGTGGGTTTTGCTAAAGGCACTGCTTTTCCGTGCTTTCCCAACCCGCCGGATTTGATTAACTTTGCTGCATAACAAAACCTGATTTGATGCGATATTACAACACCATTGTCGACACCATAGGCAATACCCCCCTTGTGAAGCTTAACAAAGTAGCCGCTGGCATTAAGGGTACTATTTTGGTAAAGGTAGAATACATGAACCCGGGCAATTCGGTAAAAGACAGGATTGCGCTGAAAATGATTGAGGATGCCGAAAAGCAGGGCACGCTGAAGCCGGGAGGTACTATAATAGAAGGAACCAGCGGAAACACGGGAATGGGGCTGGCTTTGGTGGCCATTGCCCGGGGGTACCGGTGCATATTTACTATGGCCGATAAGCAGTCGCAGGAAAAAATTGATATACTCCGGGCTGTTGGCGCCGAAGTAGTGGTATGCCCCACCAATGTAGAGCCCGAAGATCCCCGCTCTTATTATTCAGTGGCCAGAAAGCTCAATAAAGATATTCCGAACTCTATTTACCCGAACCAATACGACAATCTTTCCAACTGGCGCGCTCATTACGAGGCCACCGGGCCGGAGATATGGCGAGATACCGAAGGAAAAATTACCCACTACGCCGCCGGTGTAGGCACCGGTGGAACCATAAGCGGAACCAGTAAATACCTTAAGGAGCAGAACCCCGGGGTGGTAACGGTTGGTATCGATACTTATGGTTCGGTGTTTAAAAAATACAAGGAAACGGGAATCTTCGACAACAATGAGATTTACCCCTACCTGACCGAAGGGATTGGCGAAGATATATTGCCGAAAAATGTCGATTTCTCGCTCATCGATCATTTTATAAAAGTAACCGACAAAGACGCAGCCATCATGACCAGAAAACTGGCCCGCGAAGAAGGCCTGTTTGTGGGGTGGTCGTGCGGATCAGCTGTATACGGGGCTTTGGAGTATGCAAAAGAAAACCTGAAGGAGAATGACGTGATGGTGATTATCCTCCCCGACCACGGCACCCGCTATCTTGGCAAAATCTACAATGATGCATGGATGAGGAACCATGGATTTTTGGAAGAGAGAACCTTTGCCACTGCACGGGATATAATTAAAAACCGCAACGGCTACACCAAGCTGACGACTGTGAATAAAAACATGAAGGTTGGCGACGTGGTGGGCGTGTTCAACATAGACGGAATTTCGCAGATACCCGTGGTTGAAAAGGATCAATTCGTGGGTAGTGTGCACGAAACCAAGCTGCTCAACAAGCTGATCCAGGATCCTTCCATTAAGGACAAGCCGGTAAGTGAGGTGATGGATTCGTCTTTTCAGTTTGTTGGAATGGACAACACCGTAGACGTGCTCTCATCGCTAATTAACAAAGACAACAAGGCTTTGCTCGTGCGTGACGAGAGCAACCGGGTTCACATCATAACCGAACACGATCTGCTAATGGCACTAACCCGCTGAAAGTTTCGCAGCTTTTGCCGAAAGTTGCTATCTTTACAGCGATAAAAAATGTTTAACCTCTTTGCTTGCAATCCCGATGGGCTCCGGCTCATCGGGATTTTCGTTTTTGGGTGGTACTAAACTTCCGATGCCGGTAGCTCATGGTTGGAAATTTTCCCCGACGCTACATCTTTAGGTGAACTTGTTCGATATTGCCGCCTAAATTCCAGTTATGCGTTCATCAGCACCTATAGGCGTATTCGATAGCGGGATCGGCGGGCTTACTGTAGCTAAAGCGGTGAAAGACCTGCTGCCTGAAGAAAGGCTTATTTATTTCGGCGACACAGCCCACCTTCCTTATGGCGATAAATCGGTGGCGGCCATTCAGGCTTATAGCGTGCGCATTGCCGACTTTCTCATTAAGCGCGGCTGCAAGCTTATTCTTATTGCTTGCAATTCGGCCTCGGCTGCTGCATACGACCTTATGAAAGAGTATGCAGGCAAAAAAGCACAGGTGTTCAATGTGATCGACCCGGTAGTAGATTTTGTGCGCGAGAACTATGCCGATGCAGCTATCGGCTTGATAGGCACCAAGGCAACGGTACAAAGCGGCGTTTACCAGCGGAAAATAGAGCAGCTAGGGCAGGGGATGACCTGCAAGGCACTGGCTACTCCGTTGCTGGTTCCTATGATTGAGGAGGGCTTTCTGCACAACCGGATCAGCCACGACATCATCAGCCAGTATTTGTCGTCCGAGACGCTGGCGGGCATCAAAGCGCTGATTTTGGGATGTACGCACTATCCCCTTATAAAAAAGGAAGTAGAGGCATTTTACAATGGCAAAGTAGCAGTCATCGACTCGTCGGTTACCGTAGCCAGGGCACTGAAGGGATTTCTGGACCTTCACAACCTCCGGTCAACCTCGCCCAAAGATGCCGACCAGTTTTTTGTTTCGGACTATACGGAAGGATTTGAAGGTGCCACAAGGCTTTTCTTTGGTAAGGAGGTGAAGCTTGAGAAATACGATCTTTGGGAATAGTGCAGTAAATGAAGCGGTTGCTCAACCTTTCATTTTGAAAACCTTTGGTTAAGGATTCCTCATCCTTACCACTTATATTCGCATTCTAAGGAGCAACCGACACGAATGACCACATTTCTCTTTTTCCTTCCACTTATCCTTACCAATGCTGTATTGGGAATATATGCTGAAAGGAAAATCTCGGCCTTCATACAAGACAGGATGGGGCCGATGGAGACAGGTAAATTCGGTATTCTTCAAACTACCGCCGACATCGTTAAGCTGATTCAGAAGGAAGACATTGTGCCTGCTGCCGCTGACAAGCTGCTCTTTAAACTTGCTCCCATCATTATTTTCACGGCGGTTTTTGCAGGATTTGCCGTAGTGCCGCTAAGTGGAAGCTGGGATGGCGCTGGTCTCGAACTTGGCGTTTTTTATCTCATTGCTATCATCTCTCTCGACGTTCTGGGTATTTTGATGGCAGGGTGGGGGTCGAACAGCAAGTTTTCACTTTTTGGGGCGTTGCGTTCGGTTGCCCAAATTATTTCGTACGAAGTGCCGCTCGGGTTGGCCATTCTCTGTGTGGTGGTGATTACGCAAACGCTCGACCTGCAGGAGATTTCCCATGCTCAGGGAATCTTCAGCACTACGCCGGTTTACCTTTTTGGGGTAGTTAAAAGCATTGATGTTACAGCGCTGGGGGGCTTCCTTGCCTGGAATATCGTTCAGTCTCCGTTACTCATACCGGTATTTGCCATCTTTTTTATAGCCTCTCTCGCCGAATGCAACCGGGCACCGTTCGATCTGCCCGAGGCGGAGTCGGAGCTGATCGGCGGTTACCACACCGAATATTCGGGTTTCAGGTGGGCCTTTTTTATGCTGGCCGAGTATGGCATGATGCTGCTGGTATCCATATTGGCCGCGGTGCTTTTTTTCGGCTCGTGGAACACGCCGCTGCCCAACCTTGGCGTGGTTAGGCTGGCCGATTGGACAACCGGTGCTCCGGGCTCGTTTGCAGGCTACCTGTGGGGGGTATTTTGGCTGCTTTCCAAGGCGCTCATAGGGCTCTTCCTGCACATGTGGATCCGGTGGACGTATCCGCGGCTGCGAATAGACCAGCTGATGAAACTGAGCTGGAAATACCTGACACCCGCTGCGCTGTTATTTTTATTTTTGTGTGGAATCTGGAGGCTATGGATGATCGCATGAAGAAAAAAGACACATATTGGTCTGACCTGCGGGAAGGTGCCCAAACGCTGCTTGGGGGGCTTGGTACTTCTATTTCGCACCTGAAAAAAGCCAGCAAACGGTGGGCGCTTGGCAATGTGGCAAGCGAGGATTACTTCTCGGCGGGAGAGGGCCTGGTTACGCTGCAGTACCCGAAGGAAAAACTGCCTGTGCCCGAAATAGGACGGTA
>CBFGTI010000216.1:0-8922 GCA_965651695.1 uncultured Imperialibacter sp.
GCCAGGTAGCCGGCCTGCCGCATGCCGCCGCCGAATACTTTTCGCACCCGTTTCGCTTGCTTCATGTGCTCTTTGCTACCCACCAGGGCGGAGCCAACAGGTGCACCTAACCCCTTGGAAAAGCAGATTGACACGGTGTCGAATAAGGCACCTACCGCCGCAGGTTGGTCGCCGGTTTCAGCCAATGCATTAAAGATACGTGCGCCATCGAGGTGCATCTTCAGCCCCCGGGAGCGGGCAGCGTCGCTCACGGCTTTCATTTCTGCCAAAGTGTAGTAAGCACCTCCGCCCTTGTTCATAGTGTTTTCCAGCGAAACCAGCGCCGTACGGGGAAAATGAATATCGTCGGGGTTGTTAATGTTTTCCAAAACGTGTTCAGGGGAAAGCCTGCCCCGGTCGCCGTCTACCAGCTTGGCGGAAATCATCGAATTGTACGCAATGCCACCACCCTCGTACAGGTAAATGTGGGAACGTTTGTCGCAAATTACCTCGTCTTGCGGCTGCGTGAGGATGCGCAGCGCAATTTGGTTGGTCATGGTGCCGGAAGGGCAATAAAGGGCCGCCTCCTTGCCAAACAAGGCCGCAATTTTTCCCTCCAGTTTTTTTACGGTCGGGTCTTCATTAAATACATCATCTCCTACTTCGGCCTTCATCATGGCTTCGAGCATGGCTGGCGTCGGTTTGGTTACGGTATCGCTTCTGAAGTCTACTGTCATGATTTAAGTTTTTGGCAAGTTAGCTTTTGGCAAGAAAATGAGTTCACAGCTTATTCGAATGGCTTGTTTATTTTGGATCCGGTTGGCTTTGCTCCTTTTCCCGGCTCTCATCCAATTGCAGAATCCATTCTGAATGCCGAAAGAAATCCCATGGCACACTGGCAATATCTACAGCTGGGTCTATCAGTTTTTGATGCGGCCTTCCATTGAGACTCGCGGTACAGTCGACATACACAGCTACTTTTTTCCAGCCTTTGCCTTCGTATTCTTTCTTCAAATGGCGTGCAAATTGCCAAATTACATCGGGTTGCGTGCTGGCCATTCTGCCCTTGCTTCCCAAATAAATGGAAGGCCTGACTTTTTTCACCTCACCCGTTTCCAGGTTAGTTACCCGGTACACAGCGCTCCCCGACTTACTCCTCAGCATCATATGCCAGCTCAGCTTGTGGCCCTCCTCTGTCCAGTGCACGTTTCCTTCAATAAAAAAATGACGAAGCGGCAACAGCACCTGCACCACAAAGTAGCCGATAAAGAAGGCATGCCCCAGAGAGTACATTTCTCTATGCACTCCTGAAGCACCACCCGGCCACCTCAACCTGTTTATAATATTTTGCCTCAGCTGCTCGCCGGGAAAAAAGAAAAACAGTGAGCCGAGCATCATGTAGGGGAAAATGCCGATTCTGAACACAAACGAATTGAACAAGTGAAAACCGAGGGAAAGGACCACCCCCACCCACCTGGTTTTTCTGAATAGCAGCAGCCAAACAACAATTCCGTCGAATACAATGCCGCTGTAAGACAGGAAGTAGTGCACCCACCTGGGCTGCAGCCAACTCCCTATAAGCCAGTAGTTGGCTTTCGCTTTCATCCATATCTCCAACGGCCGTGCCTCCAGCCAATCGGGGTACAACTTGGCAATACTGGCATAAGTATACACGATCAGCAACTGAATGATAAAGAAAGAAATACACCATTGAGGACAGGTGGTGCTCCTCTGCGACGGGTTTAGATAGGAATCGAGTGAAAAATCGCCGGCTGCAGGCATAACGGCCATCGCGTAAGCAACCAGCATAAACAGGTAGTGGTGGTTGTTGTAATGCTCCTTGTGCGAAAAATAGACGTAGGTCCACAGCAGGGCAAAAAACCAGGCAAACAACCGGTACCGCCAGCCAAGCATGATCATAAGGCCGGAAACGCAAATAGCAATAAAAACCAGGTGCATGCCGTAGCCTGGCAGGGGTCTCATCCATTCAAACCCCATGTAGGTAAATACCACCGGAGCCTTCAGGTAAATTTTGTTGATGTGATCGAGGTAAAAAAAGGTAATGCCCTCCATCAACACCAAAAAACCAAACACCACCCGAAAAAGCACCAGAGCGGCATTGTCGACCGGTTTGGCTAAAGCTTCCCTTGACAGGTTGAATGAGAAATGCATGGCTGTGATAACGATTCTGCTAAGCAATAAAAGTTTCTGCAACAAAAAAAGGGGCGCCGGGCCCCTATTTTCTAACCAACCTAAACCTATTTACTAAAACAACTATGAATACTTTTAAACCTTTTCACTCAATACGCACCCAGTGCGTTCTGAGTTACAGCTATTACTTTAAATGATCGACGAGGCCTCCAAGCTCCAACCCGTGATGAATCAGCTTCCCGGGCTTCAACGAAAGGTCCCATTTTGTGGCCATTGCATCGAAAAAGTCGGGGGTGGTAATCTGAAGGCCAAACAAATCCGAAGAGACTGCCATGGAAACCAGCGCCACCAGCACTCCGAGGAGCAGTAGCTTGTTCTTATGTTTTGTGGCAGTGTTCATTTCAATTTTTTTCTACTATGACAGACATGCCAAGCCCGTGCCAAAAAATGTAACTAATTGATAATTATGTGTTTATATAAACTCACATGTCTCACTCATGTACAAAACCGAACAGTTTTCGGCGACGAGTGAACAATAAAGAACGCAGTCGGCCAACCGGCTTATCGCGCCACAGCTACTGAAAAAGTTTTATCAGCCGGCAACTAATGCATTTGTTATGCGAGAATGGAAAGTGTATCTTTAGGCAGGTTTGTATCCGGATGATTACACTTGACGCCTCGGCAGCATGAAAAGCCGACATACAACCGCAATAGGTAGACGAATTCAGAGATACGGATTTTTTGGTTGGGGATTTACCCAGCCTTGGAGGTAAAGCGATGCCGGCACTGAAGAAATTTACTTAACTTTTAAACAGCGTTTTATCAGCATAAGGCCAGCAAATTAAGACTACACCCATCTTTCTATAGTTTTGCCCATTTTTTACATAATTAAAAAGTAGATTTTACAAAAAACGGAGGTATTGCAAAACACAATGCAGCTAAACAACAGATTTTTTTGTGTGCAGATAAATTAAAGCTTTTGTCTAACACAACTTTTAGTAACTTAAAATCGCTTTTACTATCAACCCTAATTATCCACCAATGATTTTTTTAATCAATTACCAGAAAGCTAGTTGCTTATTCCAAAACAATAATGAGCCCAATAGAATTAGTTATTATAGGCGAAAATGAATCGTTCCTCAGATTATTTTCATTTATAATTAATAGTATTCAGCGAAATATATTAGTAGTACAATTTAAAGTAAACGAGCCTACCGATTTTGAAGAACCAGACCTCAGCCGTACGGGGCTGTTCCTTGTAGAAGACGGGGAGATCACGAAAGAAGCCATGGTGCAAAACCGGCTTCTTCAATCACATAAAGTAGTTATTGTTTCGGACAAGCCAGATTTAGCCAGGCTCAAATACTACCTCAAACTTGGGGCGGCTGGCCTGTGCAGCAGAGAATCAGCCATAAAAGACCTCGAGTATATTCTGAAGTCAGTAGTATTCAAAAATATTTACGTGTGCCCGCAGTATACCAAGCTTCTCTTTTCCTTTCTGAGAAATTCCCGGGTAGACGTATCTCTTTCAGCACGAGAAAAACAAATTCTGCAGTTGCTTTGCAAAGGATATACCTATTCGGAGGTCAGCAAAGACTTGAACCTTGCTCTGGAAACTGTTAAAAAACATATTTCCAACTTGTATTCTAAGCTCGAGGTGAGCAGCAAGGGCCAGGCAATTAACAAAGCAATGAAGATGGACCTTACCGGCCACACCAATCTGACTTAGTCAGTGAAAATTTTTATTTATTTTCTGTTCCTTACGGTCACCTCAGGTAGCCAAAGCGAACAAGAAATCGGCATGCCATACGCCGGTTGCTAGATCCTTTGGAGTTTTTTTCCGCGCAATCGAGTCAAAATTAGCTGGAGCAATTTTGCCGCCTTATTTGCTACACTTAAAATGATAAATAGGTCTTTGGTCATCGGTGTTTTATTTTTTTGTCTAAAAAGATTGAGTGAGTAATTATTTCCATTTAACCTGTGAAAAAGCAAATGATCAGTTAATTATTATCTTCCTGAAACTTTTTTGCGATCCATTATAAATAGCCAGTACATATACACCGGGGGTGATTCCGGCAGTCGAAAGGATTGTGCTGTTTTTAAAAGTTCCCGACCGGGCAATTCGTCCGTCAAAGCCGCACATTTCATACGAGGATTCGGCTTCGTAGCCCAAATCGATTCTTATTTCGTCTCCGGCAGCAACAGGGTTTGGAAAAATCTGCACGTCGTTGTAGTCATTTAGCGGATAAACAGACACCAGCCCTATGTACTCGTACTTGCCATCGTAGTCGGTCTGCCTGAGGCGGTAATAGAGCAGTTTGTTGTGCGCCTGTGCTAGTTCCCAACGGTAAGCCCGTGGGCTCAATGTGTTGCCGCTCCCGGGAATTTGAGCGACCGGAGAAAAATTGCGACCATCGAAAGATCTTTCTACCGTAAAATAGTCATTGTTTTGTTCGGATGCAGTTTCCCAAACAAGGGTCAGTTTGCTTCCTTCCTGCCTCGCAAGAAAGGAGGTTAATTCCACAGGCAGGGTTTCGTCTATGGGGATGTCGGGCTGCTCGAGCAACCACTGAAAAAACGGATCATTATCAGCCGGCAATTCCTCTATTGGAAGAAAGGGATCCGGGTCAGGTCCGGCCAGGATACTTCCCGAGGCTTCCGGTATATCCACATTTCCGCCAACATACAAGCCATTATAATCGCCGCTATTGCTATTAATAATGTCGTCGCCTCCAGACCCGGTAAGATGTATGTCGCCATAAATGAACACCTGGGCTCCATCATTTAAAATCAGGCGGGAGTCGCCGGTAGGTGGTTCGTTATTGAAGTCGCCATACACGGCCACTCTTCCATTGTTGTTAATGGTACTTTTGCCCCCGCCCACGGAGGTGAGGTTGGTTTTAACCACCAAATCGGCGTAGGGCGGGCCGGGATCCGCATTGCCTACATTCAGGTAGAAATGGGTGGAAACACGTATGGTACCCTCCACAATCACTTTACCGCCCGGAAAAATGTTCAGGTTGCTTTCCAAATAGACATTGCCGGTAATGGTGAGTAAGCCATAGACGTTAATGTTAGCCCCGGCAACTACCGACACATTTCCGTTTAAAGTCAGGTCCCCCGAAGAGTTTACGTTCAGCGTGCCCCCTACAGTATAGTCACCTGCCCTGGTGATCTGGTGGCCTACATTAATAGTCGGCCATACATCGGGGTTCGGCGCTGAACCACCCGTCCAGTTGGCACCGGTGTACCAGTCGCCATCGGCCAGCGAGGTTTGAGCATAGGAGGAACTGGTAAAGGATATAGCAAGGATGCAGGCAACAATGTACCTTGCTATGGTATAGATAGATTGAGCAGTTAGTTTCATTGGTCGGTAAATAATTTCTTGGTAATGTTATGGGAGGCAGGCTGCTGAACCGGCTGGCAGCGTACCCCGCAAATTTGCAGTGTGCGGTATGCACGGAAGGCATGGTGCTTTATCGCTTCTGTAAGAGTAGCAAGAGACCGTGCAGCTTATTCTCAATGCAAAAAATCAAAAGGTTCGCAGTTGAAAAAATAGGAGAATTACAAGCCAGCACGATCATCTTACCTCTTTGGAAAAGTGGTTCCACACAAGCACTCTTCTCTGCAATTAGTTTGTGGCCAGGGCTTTTTTCGAGTTGGTTTGAATGCCCTCTGCCAACTGCACCTGATTGTGATCTTCTTCTATGGGGCGCAGGTATCTCGCATGACAAATACCCTGACGGAGCCCTCCGATTTGATGCAGCCAGTACTGGTTTTTCCTCTTTTTCTTGTAAAGCACTTTGGCTCTCATGGTGGTGCCGTCTTTCATCTCCACCTCAACCCACTGCCCTACCCGGTATACGGTTTGGTTAGCGGCGGCAGCTCTCTTGTTATTGCCAGTTTGGGCGTTGCAATCGATTGCGGTTAAGCAGTAAAAAAAAATAGCCGCAGTAAAAAATGTCGTAGGATTAAAAAAATCTTTCATAAGCTCAGTAGTTAGTTATAAGGATTCATTGGATCATCTTGAAAATCAGATATGCGTGCCCGCGGCAATTACCCCAATCAAAATCAGGTAAACCAGCAGCATCGCAATAGTCAGGTCCTTTACTGCTTTAAATAAAATCTTTCGCCTAGTGTTCATGATAGTTTGTGGTTTGGTTAAATCAAAGTTGGTATTTAAAGCAGGATGAGGAAATAGCGAGTTATATAGAAATTTCAAAGAAGGGATATAACGAGAAATCATGATTGAAATAGGACTATTCCAATGCCTGATGAGCTTTTTCGGGAAAATTGCTCAGTATTCTGTAAAATATCGGTAGGTCAGGCGGGGTAGCCCGGTACGGATGCAACTGTTATTTTTTCTGGTAGGTTGGTGAGAAGTGAGGCAATGGGCCCGCCCGAAAGCAGCGGGCACCAGCGACACATAGGTAAGTACCGAACTATTCGATCAGTTTATGGTGCCGCGCTTGCAGCACTGCCTCGGTTATATTTCTAACCTTCAGCTTTTTATAGATGTTAGAAACGTGGGATTTTGTTGTTCCTAGCGAAATATTGAGCGAGTTGCTTATTTCGCTGTAGGAAAGCCCCATAGAGAGCAGTTCCAGCACCTCCCTTTCTCTCAGCGATACGATACCGTCTTCGCTGGTAGTTCGCAAACTATTGACGAGGATTTCTAGGCTGCCCGAGCAAATAAACACTTCGCCATCGAAAACCTTTTCTACACAACGATAGATAAGGAGCCCCATCTTTTTGGCATGTATCAGGCCCGACGTACCATACTGGATGCACTTTTGTATTACCCTTAATTCGAGCGTATCGGTAATTACCACCAGCTTTGATGACAGGCTGGCTAACCGGAGAAATTTAAAAAAATCGTCATGATCCGAAGCCGGCGGCAGCTCGATTATAAACAATTCGTAAGCGTCGTTTACAATTCCACCGAGGGCGTCACTAATACGGGGGTATTCTTTAGCGATTGAAAACTCGAGGCCCGCATCAAAAATAGCTTTTATCCCTTCTACTTTCTCTTTGCTTAGGCCCACAACACAGATCTCTTTGCGAAGCATAGTCAATACTTTAGTTAAAAAAAATTACTCAAAAGCAGCTGCTGGCAGCTCAAAATACCATGAGACACAGGGTTGGTAAAAAAAGATGCACAGACTTCAAAAAAATACCTCAACCAGGTTCTAAAGCGGCCGGGCGCACTAAGCACCGCATGCCTCTACAGTTGAAAAAATTGGCTCTTACCTGCAAACGGCTCAACCTTTCTAAAGGTGCTACGTAAAACGGATGGTTTGCTACGAGGAAAGTATTTTTATGCCATTCAATGATTTTTTAGAACTTCAGCATACGGCTGAGGCACCCAAAAGTAATGCTTTATACAAAGCGATTGATGAAAAACTGAGACAAAAAGGGATTGACAACTTCAAAGTCGATTTTTCGGCGATTCCCGAGACCGAATGGATTATTCAATCAATAAAAGGCTGCGCTTATACAGGTGCCGCCAGGTCGCTGTTTATCGAAGGCAAAGTATGTGAACTGCTCGCCATACAACTGAACAACCACCTTTCCGGTGAACATGGGTACGGCGGAACTTCAAACGAAGCCGGGGACACGGAGCTATTTACAAAGATCAAGCTATACCTGGAGGTAAATTTCCTCGGCAACCTTAGCCTGAAAACACTAAGCAGGGAGTTCGGCATCAATGAGTGTAAGTTGAAGAGCGGATATAAAGCTATGTTCGGCACCTCCATCTTTGCCTACGTGAAGTCGCTAAAGATGGACCTAGCAAAATCTCTTCTTTCTAAAAAGAAGTCTACCGTGTACCAGGTAGCAGATGCTTTGAAGTATAAGAATGCACATCACTTCTCCGCGGCGTTTAAAAGGTATTTCAACGAATCTCCGGGAGCTTACCGAAAAAGGAGCCTCTCTGCATAACAAGCACTGGGGGGCACTTTTTCAACAAGAGGCTGCATTCGGCGGCTCGCAGAGAATTTCGTTTTCAATTTCCTTTCCTAATTTTGCGCCTTCAGTTAATCCAACATGGAGCAAACCCTTTCCGACATCCGGGCCCTTGTGCAGCGAGAAGTACAGGCCATTAACAACATTCCGGTCGATGCGTCCATCCTTGAGGCGGTAGAAGCCATGTACGAACAGGTGCATGTAAAAGGCGGCAAGATAGTAGTCAGCGGCATCGGCAAGGCCGGGCAGGTGGGCGACAACATTGCCACTACCTTTTGCTCTACCGGTTCCCCGGCTGTGTTTTTGCACCCCTCGGAGGCACAGCACGGCGACCTGGGTCTGCTACAGCCCAACGACATACTCATACTGATGTCTAATTCGGGCAAAACGATGGAAATTCTGAAGCTGGTAGAGCTGGCCGACCATCTGTACCCCGGAATAAAAACCATTTGTATCACGGGTCATCCCGAAAATGAGCTCGGGCGCCTGGCCAGCATTTGCCTGAGCACAGGACAGCCCAAAGAAATATGCCCGCTGGACCTAACCCCAACCACCAGCACCACCGTGATGTCGGTACTTGGCGACATTCTGGTGGTATTGCTGATGAAAAAGATCAACTTTGACAAAGCAGGCTATGCAAAAAGACATCATAGCGGGTACCTTGGCGAGAAAAGCAGGATGAAATAGAAACGAAAAGCAACCTTCCACCCCGGCAACTGAAGGGAGGGGGTTGATTTTCCGACAAAATAGCACCGAATTAAAAACACCTTCACAATGAGCAAACTCTTCTTAATAGCCGGCCCGTGTGTGGTCGAAAACGATAAAACA
>CBFGTI010000217.1:0-8918 GCA_965651695.1 uncultured Imperialibacter sp.
TGGGCTGGTTGTACATCCGGCTGAATCCGCAGGTAAGTGCACATGAGGCCCTGCCGAAAATTGCGGAGGTGTTTGCGCGGCTTACACCTTCTGTTCCTTTCGATTTCGCTTTTGCCGACGAGGAGTATGCGCTGAAGTTTGCCGAGGAAGAGCGCATTGGCCGGCTGGGATCTGTGTTTGCCGTGCTTGCCATTTTTATCAGCTGCCTCGGCCTGCTGGGGCTCTCCACCTACGTGGCGGAGCAACGCACCAAGGAGATTGGCATTCGTAAAGTGCTGGGTGCTTCGGTAGTCAATCTATGGAAGCTGCTGTCTAAAGATTTCCTGGCGCTTGTTGCTATTTCATGTGCCATCGCTATGCCCGTTGCCTGGTACGGGATGAACCGCTGGCTGGCGGGTTTCAAATACAGGGTGGAGATGGGCTGGCAGCTTTTTGCGCTCACCGGCCTGCTGGCCATTTTTATTACGCTGCTTACCGTCAGCTTTCAGTCTATCAAAGCAGCCACGGCCAACCCGGTGAAGTCTTTAAGAGCGGAATAGGCGCACACCTGCGCACCAGGGAGGCCGGAAACTCTGCTGAAGGAAGAGAAAATGTCAAAACAAAATAAAAGGTCAAACTAACTCAAAAGAGCAATGAAATCTATCGTCAAACTTGCACTGCCTGCCATTGTCTGCAGTTGTATGGGATGTTTTGGGCTTGCTGCCCAAACTACCAGCCAACTTCCCGGATTGGCTGACTGGTTCCTCTCAACGGGAAACTGGCAAACCGATCCGCAGCTCTACGTACGTGAGTTCGGAACGGGCTCCGACACAGTAATTATGCTACACGGTGGCTGGGGTGCCGAGCATTCCGGGCTGCTTACTGCGGTTTCAAATTTGGGAGAGGAATTTCATTTCGTCTTTTACGACCAGCGGGGTTCGCTCCGTTCACCTTTTCCGGATTCGCTCATCACTTTCGATCAACATATTGAAGACGTCGAACGGCTCAGGAAGGAACTACGGTTGGACAAAGTGACCCTTGCGGGGCATTCCATGGGTGCCGTGCTGGCAAGCGCATACGCCAGTAAATACCCCCGGTATGTAAGGCAGTTGATACTGCTGGCCCCGGCTCCGCTAAAGCAGCCGTTTCCGGAAGAAGACAAAGCGCTGAAACACGAGGAATACCTGGAACTTCAAAAGTTTCTAAACCGCCCGCAAGTGACACAGGAGCTGGAAAAGCACAATTTGAACAGGACTGACGCCAGCTTGTCATCGCTGGAAGAAACCGCTAAGTTCCGTATCGATCTGGCCAAGCTAATGCTCTGCGATGTAAGCAAATGGACGCAGATGACCGGCGGCAGGGCGCTGTTCAAAGCGAGGATGTTCGAGCTTACGGCTCAGACCTATCCGGCCGCCGGCTGGAATTATTTTCAGGAGTTCGGAAAGCAGCAATATCCCGTCAGCATCATCATAGGCGACCACGATTGGCTGGACTTCGGTGCCGGGATAAACCGGAAGTGGGCTGCGGAGGTTCCACGGCTACAGTACAGCGTCATCTCAAATGCCGGTCACGACCTTTGGATAGACCAGCCTCGGTTGTTTGTGGACGAATTCAAAAGGCAGCTAAAGTCCGGGTTATGAAAAGTACTAACAAGCCCTAGCAATGAATTTCAAACGCCCACACCCACCCAGCCTCCCCGACCGCTTTTTGCAGTGGTTCTGCGCTGATGAAGTGCTGGAAACCCTGCAGGGCGACCTGTACGAACTGTATGAAAAGCGGCGGGAGAAGAAAGGAAAGCTGCTGGCGGCTGTAATGTACTGGGCGGATGTGGCGAGCGCCTGCCGGCCATTTGCATTCAGAAAAAATAGAATTCGGTCAAACACTAACGTGATGGTGCTTTACAGCAACTATTTTAAGCTCGCCTGGCGTACGCTGCACAAGCAATGGCAATACAGCCTGATTAACATTGCCGGACTGGCCGTAGGAATGGCGTGCTGCATTCTCATTTTGCTGTATGTGAGCTACGAAAAAAGCTACGACCGTTTTCATGTCGGAGCTGATCGCATTTACCGCGTGATCCGCGACGATATGAATAATGCCGGCCAACTTGAGCCGTATGCAACCACACCCAGGGCGATGGCCTTGAGCATGCGCAGCGACCTCCCGGAAGTAGCTGCAGCGGCCACGCTTCTTCAAAGCAGGCAAATGCCGATGCGATATGGCAGCAGGCAGTTCTATGAAGACCGTGTGTACGAAGCCGACAGCAACCTTTTCTCGGTATTCAGCTTTTCCCTGATAAGTGGTAATCTCGAAGAGGCCCTGCTGGCGCCACGATCGGTTGTGATTACTGAAAGCACGGCCACGAAATACTTCGGGATGGATGAACCTATTGGTAAGCTGCTTCGCAGTGAGAACTCGGAATATTTCATAACAGCTGTGCTGAAGGATGTTCCGCACAATTCGCATTTCAGATTTGACATGCTGATTCCGCTGAGTACGATTGAGGAGAGATTCAATACCACCTGGGGACCGCCTCGCTATTATACATATGTGAGGCTGAATGAAGATGTGGACGCGGGCATTTTTGAAAAAAAGCTGGCCACCTACGCACAAGCCAAATATGAACGGAGGCCACTGGACAAATTCCACCTGCAGGCGCTCACCGATATTCACTTGTACTCCAACCTGAATGCCGAACTGGAGACCAACGGCAATGTATCCTTAGTCCGCATTTTAACCACGATTGCATTCTTTATCATTTTCATGGCTGGCATCAACTACATTAACCTGGCCACTGCCCGGTCGACCAGGAGGGCAAAAGAGGTGGGTATCAGGAAGACATGCGGTGCCCTGCAGCGTGGCCTGATCTTACAATTCTTAACAGAGTCGGTGCTGATCTCTATGCTGGCATTTTTGCTGGCGGTTGTATGGGTTGCGCTGCTGATTCAGCCTTTCAATCAATTGGCAGAGCGGCATTTGACGCTATTTGCTCCTGAGCTGTGGCCGACATGGTTCTCTTTTGCTGGGTTCTCTGCAGCTATTGGTGTAGTAGCCGGCCTTTACCCGGCGGTTTACCTGTCGTCGCTTAATCCCGTACACATTTTGAAGGGCACCAACTTGTACGGAACGGGCAGGTCGGGCTGGGTAAGAAAGGCCCTGGTGTGCTTGCAGCTAACCATATCGGTTTGCCTGATTATAGGGACGACGGTCGTGGTGAGTCAGATGAATTATATTGGCAGCAAGCACCCCGGTTTCGACAAAGAGCATGTTGTAGTGGTGCCCAACGCGAGAATGCTGAGCAACCGTCGGGCGATGGAGCAGCACATAGCGAGCCTGGCGGGGGTGAAAAAGGTAGGAGCCTCTACCGGCAGCCTCACGGGCGCACCCAATTGGATGGGTAATATCCGCACGGAAACCTCCCAAACCGACCGGCTGATCAACTTCTGCCAGATTAACTACGACTATCTCGATGCTTTGGGTATCCGGCTGCTTGAGGGCCGGCAGTTCTCCCCTGCCTTTCCTGCCGATACCATCAATACCATCATCCTCAACGAAGCTGCCGTACGTGACCTTGGCCTCACCGACCCTGTTGGCGCACGGCTTGTATGGGACGCCACCTCGCTCGATACTCTTTTATATGCCAGGGTGGTCGGCGTAGTCGGCGATTTTCATTTTACTTCCTTTCATGAGCCGATTAAGCCCTTTGCCTTCCTGATACGGAATAACTTTTTCGTTCAGGAAGATTTCACCTCAAAACTGTTTATCAAAGCCGTCGGCAATCCGGAAGAAACGGCGCAGGCCGTGGGTGAATTGTGGAAGGAATTCATTCCTCAGCGTCCGTTCTCTTACACACTGCTGAACGATAACTATGAGAACCTTCACGCAGATGAGGAGCGCTTCAGAGTTTTGTTCTCATGCTTAACGGCATTGGGCATTTTTATCGTTTGTCTCGGCCTGTTTGCATTGATAGCTTTCGTAACCGAACAGCGAACCAAAGAAATCGGTATCCGCAAAGTGCTTGGCGCCTCGATAACGGGCATAGTGCTATTGCTTAATAAGGATTTCCTAAAGCTCGTGGCTTTCGCTACGGTGGTGGCATCACCAGTCGCATTTTATTTTATGAACCGTTGGCTGCAGGATTTTGCCTACCGAATCAAGCTGGAGTGGTGGATGTTTGCGTTGGCGGGGCTGTCAGCCGGGTTCATCGTCTTCTTTACTACTGCATATCAATCGGTAAAAGCTTCTATGGCCAATCCCATAAAATCCCTTAGAACAGAATAACCCATGACCGCCCAACGCCCACACCCACCCCGCCTGCCCGATCGCTTTTTGCAGTGGTTCTGCGCTGACGAAGTGCTGGAAACCCTGCAGGGCGACCTGTATGAGCTGTATGACAAGCGGCGGGAGAAATCTGGAAAGCTGCTGGCTGACGTGATGTATTGGGTGGATGTGGCAAGCGCCTGCCGGCCGTTTGCTTTCAAAAGAAGTACAAGGTCAAACTCAAATTATAAAGGTATGTTTCAACACGTTTTACTTATCTCTCTCAGAGGCTTTATCCGCTACAAGGCTTCGTTTGTAATCAACCTCGCGGGGCTATCCACGGGCATTGCCTGCGCGCTATTGATCTACCTATGGGTGACTGCCGAACTCGGCATCGACAAATTTCACCGAAATGACGACCGTCTTTACCAGGTTTGGAAAACCTCTCCCAATGCCGACGGCTCCGTAACGACCAGGTTCTCCACCCCCGTGCAAATGGCCCAAACGATGGTGGAAGACCTGCCGGAGGTGGAAAAGGCCGTAGCGGTGGTAGCGTGGGACATGAAAGGGGTGATTTCGGCAGGTGACAAGCGTATCAAAGCAGTGCATCAGTTTGCCGGGAACGACTATTTTGGGGTTTTTTCTTTCAATCTGCTGGAGGGCAACAGCGAGCATGTGCTGACGGATAAATCGGGGGTGTTGCTTTCGGACGAGTTGGCGCGGAAGCTGTTCAACACAACGGAGAACCTCATTGGAAAGACCATAGAATGGGAGTGGTGGGATAAGTTTAACGGTTCATACATCATTGCCGGTATTTTTGAGGCTCCTCCGGCCAACTCCTCAAAGCAGTTTGATCTCATCTTTAGCCTTGACCTGTGGATGGACCGCAATGAAAACCACTGCTGGTGCAACAACAACGCCCATACCTATGTAGTGCTGAAGGAAGGAACCGACATAGGCCGTTTCAATGAAAAAATTCTTGACTACAGCAAGCTGAAGTACCGGCAGTTTGAAGGTAGCGACTCCGAATGGGAAGGCACGCTGCTGGCGCAAAAATATTCCAAAGGCTACCTCTATGGCACCTTCGAAAACGGGGTACAGGTGGGAGGCAAAATCGAATATGTGCGACTCTTTACCATTATCGGCATCTTCATCCTAGCCATTGCCTGCATCAATTTCATGAACCTTTCTACTGCCAGGGCCTCCCGCCGGGCAAAGGAGGTAGGTATAAAAAAAGCAGTGGGTGTTTCGAAGAGAGCGTTGATTTTTCAGTATTTGGGCGAATCAGTTTTGCTTACACTGTTCTCTTTTCTGGCAGCGGTTCTACTGGTTGTGCTGGCGTTGCCCTCCTTTGAGTCTGTTGCAGGCAAGCAGATCGGTGCTGCCATCAGCGTGCGGGAAGTACTTTACCTGGCTGCTTTTATTCTCGCGGTGGGTGTTGTTGCGGGCAGCTATCCTGCTTTGTATTTGTCGCGGTTTAAGCCTGTGTTGGTGCTGAAGGGGCAACTCAAAACTTCTGCCGGCGAAAGGTGGGTGCGACGAGGCATGGTGGTTTTCCAGTTTGCCGTGTCGGTTTTGCTCATCGTTTCCGTAGTGGTGGTGTATAAGCAAATGGCGTTCATACAGTCCAAAAACCTGGGCTACGACAAAGAAAACATCATCAGAATTGAAAATGAAGGTGAGCTGCGCAAAGATGCGGCGACTTTTGTAAATGAAGTACAAAAGCTTCCAGGCGTGGTGAGTGCCTCTACCATGTCGGGCGACCTCGTAGGAAACCACAGCGGCACGGGTGGCGTGGAGTGGGAAGGCAAAAAGGAGGGGATTTCGTTCAGTGGCCTGTATGTAGACTACGGTCTCACCGAAATGCTGGGTTTCGAAATGGCGCAAGGCAGAAGCTTTTCACGGGAGTTTGGCACCGATGCCGATGCGGTGCTGTTCAACGAAACGGCGATTTCGATGATGGGGCTGGAGAACCCTGTTGGTAAAATAGTGAAATTCTGGGGTCAGGAAAAGAAGATCGTGGGTGTGGTAAAGGACTTCCACTACGAGTCTTTGTACGAGCATATAGGGCCTTTGTATTTTCTATTTCAGAACCGCAACAACTACAGCGTCATTAAGCTGATGGCCGGAAGTGAGCCTGAAACGCTGGCGCAGATTGAGGAGTTTTATGAGGCTTACAACAAGGGAATGCCGTTCGACTACCATTTTCTCGACCACGACTATCAAAAACTATATGCAGCCGAAAACCGCCTGGCAGTCCTTTCTCAATATTTTTCAGGCATTGCTATCCTAATCTCGTGCCTCGGCTTGTTTGGGCTGGCCACTTTCACCGCTGAGCGCCGGCAAAAAGAAATCGGCATTCGCAAGGTGCTCGGCTCCGGCGTGTTCAACATTGTGAAGCTGCTGTCGGGTGAGTTTGCCAGGATGGTGCTGCTGGCAATTGTGCTGGCCCTGCCGCTCAGCTACCTGGCTGCCAGGGAGTGGCTGGACAGCTTTGCCTACCGCACCGAGCTGCAATGGTGTTTTTTTGCCGCCGCAGGATTGGTGGCTTTGGCTATTGCCTGCCTGACGGTGAGCGTACAAACACTGAAGGCCGCCCGTTTGAACCCCGTAAAATCGCTCCGATCAGAATAACCCATGCCCGCCAACACCTCCCGACCGCCCCGCCTGCCCGACCGCTTTCTGCAGTGGTTCTGCGCTGACGAAGTGCTGGAAACCCTGCAGGGCGACCTGTACGAGCTGTATGAAAAGCGGCGGGAGAAATCTGGAAAGCTGCTGGCCGATGTGCTGTACTGGGTGGATGTGGCAAGCGCCTGCCGGCCATTTGCATTTAAGAGAAGAATTAGGTCAAACTCAAATTATACAACCATGTTTCAACATTATTTCAAAGTTTCATGGAGAGCGCTTTTGAAGCAAAAGACCCATTTGGTGATCAACGCCGGCGGGCTGGCTGCCGGCATGGCGGTTACACTGCTGATCGGCTTGTGGATATACGATGAGCTGTCTTTTAACAGGTATTATCCCAACTACGACCGGATAGCACTTGTGTACCAGCATAAAGAGATCAACGACGAAATCGTTACCAGCCCGGCCGGCTCCATGCCGCTGCGTGAGGAGCTGGAGCTGACCTACCGGTCAGACTTTGAGCATATAGCAGCGGCTTGGTGGACACGTGAGTATATCCTCTCCATCGGCGACCAGGAGATCCTTCAAACCGGTAACTTCATGGAGGCCGACGTGCTGGAGATGTTTGGTTTCGAGATGCTGCAGGGCAACTGGCGGAGCCTCGACGACCCGGCGTCTATCGTACTGTCGCAATCTGCAGCAAAAGCCCTGTTTGGAACGGAAAACCCTATGGGACAGATGCTGGAGATCGACAACACCATGACTGTGAAGGTAACGGGCGTTTTCAAAGACCCGCCTGCCAATGCGCGTTTTCACGATCTTAGGTTCATTTCCACATGGGACCTTTGGGTGGCCTCCAACCCATGGATGAAAGCCGGGCAGTATAACTGGGAGAGCGAGGGGGAGCTGTTTGTAGCGCTGGCGCCCGGCAGCAGCTTTGCGGAGGTGTCGGCTAAGATTGCCGGTGTAAAACAGCAACGGATTAACTCGGCAACGGCGCAGCAAGAAAAGCCCGAACTGTTTTTATACCCAATGGCGCAGTGGCACTTGTATTCGGAGTGGAAAAACGGCGTGGCCGGCGGAAGAATACAGTTTGTGTGGCTATTTGGCATTACAGGGGCATTTGTGCTGCTGCTGGCCTGTATCAACTTCGTGAACCTGAGCACCAGCCAGGCGGCCAGGAGTGCAAAGGAAGTGGGCATCAGAAAGGCCATTGGCTCATCCAGAACCAGCCTGATTTTCCAGCTGCTCACGCAGTCGTATATGGTTGTGGTGTTGGCCTTCGCAGTGGCAATTGCGGCGGCGGCACTCGCATTGCCGTGGTTCAACGTGCTGGCCGACAAAGGCATGGCCATGCCATGGAGCCAACCGTATTTCTGGCTTGCCGGGTTTCTATTTGTTTGCGTCACGGGTTTATTGGCAGGCAGCTACCCCGCATTTTACCTGTCGGCGGTGCAGCCGGTCAAAGTGCTTAAAGGTACTTTTAAAGCGGGTCCCCTTGCTTCGCTGCAACGTAAAGGCCTAACGGTTTTCCAGTTTTCCATTTCCGTTGCTCTTATAGTGGGCACGCTGGTGGTGTGGCAGCAGATTCAGTACGCTAAAAACCGGCCCATTGGCTACTCAAGAGATGGGCTCATGCTCATCCGCAAGATATCGCCCGCATACTGGGGCAAGTTTCAGACACTGAAAAACGAACTACTGGCCAGCGGTGCGGTCACCAGTGTGGCAGAGTCGTCGGGCCCGGCTACCGAATCGTGGTTTCACAGCAGCGATATCACCTGGAAAGGCAAAGACCCCAACCAGCAGGCAGATTTTACGTCCATGGCTGTAACCCACGACTACGGAAAAACCGTGGGGTGGAAATTTCTGAAAGGCAGGGACTTTTCGAGAGACTTCTCCAGCGACTCTACCGCCATCATACTCAATGAGTCTGCAGCCCGGCTTATCTCGCTGATCGACCCGGTGACTGAACAAATTATGTGGAATGACCGGCGGTACACGGTAATTGGCGTGATAGAAGATATGGTGATGGATTCGCCGTACGAACCGGTGAA
>CBFGTI010000218.1:0-8912 GCA_965651695.1 uncultured Imperialibacter sp.
TGCGTTTGGTGAGAAACTCGTCAAGCTCCTCCAGCGGTATCCCTTCGAGGTTGGGCACGGTTATCGTTTCGCCGTGGTTAGTGGCCGAGGGTAGGTAGATGTAAAAAAAACCTGCAACCACTACTACTGTCAATACTACAATAGCCAGCAAGTGTAGTAGCAGGTGCTTCCATGAATTAACTTGTAAAAAGCTCATTGACGCTCCAGTTTAGGCGGTTAATTTTTGTTTTTGCATGCCGTATCTCAAAATGGCATCAATAAATTCATAGGGTTTGTATCCATTGATGGCCGACTGATGAAAAATACACGTTGCAGGTGTCATCCCCGGCAGCGAATTAATCTCAATAATAACAGTTTCTACTTTGTCATCCTCATAAACACGAACAAAGGCGTCAATTCTTGCATAGCCCTCGATATTTAAAATTCGCGCCACTTTCTCCAGGTCGGCCCGCACCTTGGCGCTTATACGCCTGTTTTCTTCGGGGTTTTTGCCAAATCTTGCCGGCGTTATATTTTGCCCTTCGCCTGCCAAAAACTTCTCTTCCAGCGAAAGTACGTCGCCTGTAGCCAGCGTTTCAGAAGGTTCAAAAACTTCGTACTCACGCTCGCCGGAGTCGTTAATGGTGGTGAGCATGCCTCCGGTAATTTCCAAAAAATGTTTTGCACCCTTTCTGTCGATAAGATCCTCCACTAAAAAGTAGCTTTTTTGCGGAAACTCCTCGTTGTCTTTTAGCTTAAGCACCTTTTGCGGTCCCGGCACAAATGCAGGCGTGCTGCGAAACATCATTTCTGCAAATGCAGCCAGCTCTTCACGGTTCCGTATCTTTTTTACAGCGGAGCTGCACCCGTCGTCGGCCGGTTTGGCTATTATCGGGTACTGAAACTGGCTCTCCAATTGGGCAATGCACTTGTTGGGGTGCGCCAGGTACTCTTCCTTGTACACCAGCGAGTGGTTGGCTACCGAAATACCGTGCCGCATCAGCAGCTCGTTGGTTTCGTACTTGTTAATAGTAATTCGGCTGCTTTCCACGCCCGAGCCATTGTACGGTATGTGGCGTTTCTCCAGTTCGGCCTGCACCGCGCCGTCTTCTCCCGGCCGGCCATGCAGGGCAATAAACACCACCTCCACCAGGTCGCGCAGGTCGTCGTAGCTTATCTTCTGGTACTTTTGTACTGTGCCCGGCGCATAAGTAGAGGTAATGGCCGAGGCTTCTCTGGTAATCAGGTTAATAACCGGGTGTGCTTTGGACGACGACGCGGCGTGCAGCTTTTCTCTGATGTCGTCGGCGTTGTCTTTCAGCATGATATTTACCGGCAGCACGTACAGCTCGTGCTCTTGCTCGTCTCCTGTTAAAAACACGGGTACAGGGTGGTACTTGGTCGACGACGCCAGCTTTTCATAGATGTTGCGGCCACTTTCCACACTGATATGCCTCTCCGACGAAAATCCGCCCATTATTACTCCCACATTAATTTTCTGAGCCTCCGAAGCAGCCAATACTTTTATTGAATTGTCGAGGGTTTTCAGCAGGTCTTTCATCTTGTGAATCATTTTCCCGGTTTTGATCCGGGCAGCCAAAGACGTGCGAATAATGTAGGTAAGAAACTGCGATGGATTGAGCCCGATTTCGGCTGCCTGATGGAAAAAGAACGACGACGGCAGCATACCCGACGTAGTGTTCGGGTCGTTCAGAAAAATGGAGCCGTCGGCTGTATAAAAACCGTCGATGCGGGCATAAACCTGGCAATGAAGTGCGGTGAAAAGCTTTTCGCATTGCTCCCTTATTCTTTGAATGTCGATATCGGGCAGCTCGATAGGGGTAATTTTGCGGCTAACACCAGGCAGGTACTTGGAGCGGTAGTCAAAAAGGTCTTTTACCTTTCTTATTTCAGTAGGGGGAAGCGCAAGCGGGTTCCCTCGCTCATTTTCTATTACAATACAAGAAAACTCCCGGCCTTTTATAAACGATTCGATCAATATCTCTTCCTCGGCGTGCTGGCTCGTGAGCTGTACTGCGGCAATGCCTTCAGCCGCCAACCGATCCAACTCAAGCCACAGCGCTTCAGGATGGTAAAACCACTTGTCATTTAATGCTGCCGGCATGCCTATCCCTTCGCGAATGTCGGTCAGTCGGACCAGCTCCATTCTTTTTTCATCATCGGTGAGGCCTTTCCACCAGGCGAGTTCAATTTCTTTTATAAAAAAGGCCCTGTTCACCGCTTCGGTAAATGCAGCAGCGTCCTTTTTTTCTACGATCGAAACCCCAATGGTAGAGCCCTGGTTGGGGGCTTTAATCACCAGCGGGAGCCCGAGTTTTTCAATGAGTTTGGAAAAAGCAGCTTTTTTGTCGGCGGTGGCCAGCCAGCGGTCTCGTTGCAGCAATTCAAAAGCTGGTACAGGAAAGCCGCTTTTGGTTAGCAGATCTTTTTGCACAACCTTGTTTACCCCGATAGCGGAAGGCAAAATGCCCGAGCCGGAATACGGTATGTTGTAC
The DNA here is from genome assembly GCA_965651695.1 of uncultured Imperialibacter sp. Classification (GTDB taxonomy): domain Bacteria; phylum Bacteroidota; class Bacteroidia; order Cytophagales; family Cyclobacteriaceae; genus Imperialibacter. The sequence goes on from CBFGTI010000218.1 coordinate 2,496, forward strand.
CACTCAAGCAGCCCCTGAATGTTTCCGTCTTCGCCGAAAGGTCCGTGGAGCGCAAGAAAAGCGAAATCGATTAGTGAGGGCAGTTCGTCGGGGCTCACTCTGCGGCCAACCATGCTGGCTGCTTTTTCTGCTGCGGTGGCGTCGAGCGATTCCACGTACACCTGAAAATGATGCGGGGTAGGAGGCAGCAGGTCCACCGGCGGGTAGAAATCGCGGATGGTGCCTTTGTACACATACTGCCAGTCAAGCGCTATGATCTGCCCGAGGCTGTCTATAAAGAAAAGCACCGGCTCAAAAAGAGATTTATTGAGGTTGTCGTAAACTGTACGGCCACCGGCAAAGGAAATCTCTCTTTCTCTCGATTGCCCGCCAAAGAAAATACCAACTCTTATCATCAATTCAACTAGTCAAGTACCTGATGTATGCCAAACAACAAAATTAATTAACGAGCCCGACATTTAGTGCCTCAAAATAACTCTTTGCACGCTGCTCCGGCTGGGCGTAATTACCTGGATAAAGTAAACGCCTGCATTTTCACTGATAGTGGTAAGCTCGTAGGTCTGGTTAAGCGTATTTGGGTAGTCCTTTTCGAAATAAACCTTGCCGTTTACGTCCACAAACCGCAGGGTGGCGGTTTCTCTCTGCGGCAGGTTAAAGGCAACTTTTATTACTTCTTTGGCCGGATTTGGGAAAACTCTGATGATGTCTTCAGTGGGAATAACCGGGATTTCGTCGCCCGACAAAAAGAACTCTATGTCGTCCAGGTAAAGGTTATTTCCATTGCCGTTAGTTCCCACAATTGCTACTACCACATTGCTTCGGCCGGCATACGCACTCAGGTCAACAAACTCGGTGCGCCAGTCGGCGGTCGATTGAGGTACCCAAAACTCGTCCGACTCGGCCACGGCCAGCTCGCTCCCCCTTTTATCGTACACAATGTCCTGAAAATGCGTGCCGCAGTCGGTAGATACCATTACACGCAGCCGCTCCGACCGGTTAACCCTCTTGGCATACGATACCTTAAACACCAGAGAAGCTTCATTGAGGCCTGACATGTTCAGAACCGGGGAGGCAAGCCAAAACTCGTCGCCAAGTGCAGTGAGGTCGTAGGATGTCATGCGTACCACGCGGTTGGCGGCCGAAAGGCTGTGGTCGTCCTGCAGCTGCCAGGTGCGGTTGTCGGCGTTGGTAAGCCGGTACAAGGTGAGCTCATTGGAATTTCGGTTGCTGCTGAAAGTTTCTCTGAGTGGCAGCACATCTGTGGCCGACCGCACATGCAAAACAGACGACCAGGAGTTGTCGGAAATCCTCTCGTCGGCGTTGCCATTGGGTTTTTCAAGGCTCAGACTCAGGTTGTAGTCGCCGTCGTCCAGCGATGGCAATTGCAGCGGCACCTCTACTGACTGTCCTGTAAGCAGATGAAGATTGTTTGTAACTATCACCTCGCCCTCTATGTTTCCGGCCGAATAATACACGGTAAAATCCGTAACTGTTTGTTTGCCGAAATTTTTTACAACCACTGTGGGCTGAATGTTTTTCAGGCAGGTGAGAAAAGGCATATTGATCACCTCGCTGATGCCAATATCGTAATCGGCCAGCGAATTGCTGGAGATTCTTATATCATCCAGGTAAAGATTGTTGCCAAGCCCGTTTTGTGCTATAAAGGCGATTTGAATTTTGGAGGCCCCCTGAAAACCGGTGACGGGAATCTGTACCGAACGCCACTCGGATGGGCCCGAAGGGATAAACTCTTCGTCATCCTCAACAAAGGTAGTAGCCAGGCTAGCGCCAAACCGTTTGAAGATGACACCGTTGGAAGTAAAGGTGTTGCCGCAGTCGGTGGAAATGGCCACAATAAGGCCGTCTACATTGCTGCTGCCATTGTGCCCATAGGCATAGTCGAAATTGATGGTGACCGCCGGGTATTTAACCATGTCAATTACCGGACTCAGCATTACCTCCCACGCGCCAAAAAGCGTGCTGTCAGAAGAAAAGTAATCGAATTTAATAGCCTCGTTGCTGGCAAATTCTTTAGGAGCAAGCGCAACGGACGAAAATGGCTGCACGTTCTCTGCAGTTTTCGATACAAACTGGAGCGGGAGTGCATCGAAGTTCTCCAGCAGCGGGAGTATGGCGGCACGCTGGTACACGGCGTTTACCGTTTTGCTGTCGTTCGCATTATTTTGGTCGGCACTGCCATCCACGCTTGTTATTTTAACAGTTGTGTGATAAGAGCCGCTTTCGGTTAATAGTAATTCGTCGAAAGCAACAGTATAGGTGGCAAGCGGGCCAAGAGGGGCTGAAATGGTTTTGGCATCCCAAACCACGTCGTTTACCAGCATGCGTACCTGAAACTGCTGAATGGGCGAACTTCCGTAGTTGCGCACCTCTACCTCCGGCGTAAAACGTGCATTGCATACCCCCTCCTGTGGCTGGTATATCGACCGGATGCCCAGGTCTTTGGCTACTGATACCGGTGGCAGGGCAGCATCGGAGCTAAGCAAGCTGCGGCGCCGCGGACTGTATTCCAGCACGGTGCGCATCCTTTCTTTTTGGTCCTCGGTAAAAATGTTCATGCAAACATCGGGACTGTAGTCCATGTAGTTTTCTATCATGTCCAGCGAGTTGCAGGTGGCTTTAGTAAGCTGGCAGGATGCCGAAGAGCTGGCGCCATCCTGGCTGGGGGTGTCTTCGAGGTAGTCGTCGGTGTTGCAGCCGCCGTCGCCCCAAATGTGCCGCAGTCCGAAATAATGGCCTATTTCATGGGTGGCTGTTCTGCCGCGGGAAAAGTCGTTGGTGTTGTACCCCACGCCGAAAAACTCGTAGTCAACTGTTACGCCGTCAGGATACAGGCTGTTGGTAACGTGCTGCTGCAGGCCAAGAAAGTCGCCCACAGGAAACTGTGCATAACCCAAAAGGCCGGAGGTAAGGTTGGTAACCCAGATGTTGAGGTACTTGTCGGGATCCCAATAGCTAATAGCACCTAACTTTACCTCTTCACCCAACTGGTATGACTCCTGTCCCGCGCGGGTGCGCACGATGCCGTTGGTTGGCAGGCCTTCAGGGTCTCGCATTGCCAGCACAAACTCAATCTCCGTATCGGCAGCTACGGCCTTAAAATCATCCCTGGTTTCGGTAGTGTCGGCGTTTAACCGGCGGAAATCCTGATTCAGTGTTTCCAGCTGCGAAAATATTTGCTCGTCGGGTATGTTGGAGCCAACGCCGTATTCCTCGCCCTGGTGGAGTACATGCACAACAACGGGGATTGTATAAACCGTGGCAGCAAGGCGTGAGGTGCTAAGTGTAGCATAATTGGAAAGCCTCCTTTCAACCTTTTTGTTCTGCACCCACTGTTCAAACTGCTCCACCGATTCTCCCAGCAGCGGTCTGTATTTTTCTTCCAGTGCTGCGGTGCCGCACTTTTCCTGCGCCCGGGCATGGAAAAACATCAGCAATAAGCCGGCGAGAAAAATCAGATGCTTGCCCATCAAGTTTTTATATGGTGAATTAGCCAAAATGTGTGCCGCAGCCTGAAATGAACCGTTACAATACCGGGTGGTCATTTCGGATCTGATTACCCATAGCTTTACTGAAAACGTGGCTGCTGAAAAAAAATGACATTCACTTTAAATAATTAGCTGGTAAACGAAGAATTTGCAATGGCAGGTACAGTTAGTTAGCTGAGCATGGCCACGTTTACCGCCTCAACTTTGGTAATTTCGGGTACTGCCCGCTTAATCGCCTCTTCCACGCCGGCTTTAAGCGTCATCGACGACATGGGGCATGACCCACAGCTACCCAGCAACTCCAGTTTTACAACCTGTCCTTCCTCCACGCCCAATAGCCTCACATTCCCGCCGTCGGCCTCGAGATATGGCCTTATGGAGTCGAGCGCCTTTTCAATACGCTCCAGCAAAACAGTATATTCAGGGGTGTCAACGCTCATTATCTTAATTATTAACTTCTACAACTTTTGTTTTATCCTGCTTCGAGTTTCTTATGGCTACCTGTCTGGCCAGGTTTTGCGAAATATGATTGAAAGCTTCCGCCGAAGGACCTTCTTTTAAGACGACGGGATACCCGCTGTCGCCCGACTCTCGTATTGCCTGAACCAGGGGTACCTCGCCAAGGAAAGGGACCCCATTTTTCTCAGCAAAACTCTTACCTCCGTCTTTTCCAAATAAATAATACTTGTTTCCGGGAAGTTCCTCCGGTGTAAAGTACGACATATTTTCAATGATTCCCAGTACAGGAACGTTGATCTGGGGCTGCTTAAACATGGCATAAGCTTTTAACGCATCGGCCAGCGCTACCTTCTGCGGAGTGGTTACCACCACGGCGCCGGTTACGGGCACCGTTTGCACAAGCGTGAGGTGAATATCGCTGGTGCCGGGGGGAAGGTCTATAAGCAGGTAGTCGAGCTCACCCCATTCGGTGTCGCCTAAAAACTGCTTGAGAGCCGAACCGGCCATGGGGCCTCTCCACACCACCGCGTGGTCGGGTGGTGTGAGAAAGCCAATGGAGATCAGCTTTACGCCGTATTGTTGTATCGGAACTATTACATTCTTCCCGTCTTTTTCCATGATGCCCGGCTGCTCATGCTCGCAGTTGAACATGGTGGGTATTGACGGGCCAAAAATGTCGGCATCAATAACGCCCACTTTGGCGCCGGATCGCGCCAGGGCTACAGCCAGGTTAGCGGTAACGGTAGACTTGCCCACGCCCCCCTTGCCCGACGACACCGCGATAATGTTTTTTACCTCTGGCAATAGCGGCACATTGCTACGGATAGTGGTTACATTCGACGTCATCCGGATGTCCACCACCACGTTTTCGCCAAGCTCATTGTATATGGCCTCCAGGCAGTTTGTTTTTATTAGCTCTTTAAGCGGACAAGCCGGTGTGGTTAGTTCTACCGAAAAGTTTATTTTTTCACCTTCAACGAGCAGGTTTTTGATCATCCCCAGAGATACCAAATCTTTTTTCAGATCCGGATCCTCGACAGTGCTCAGTGCCTTCAAAACCCTTTCCTTCGTGATATTCGCCATTGTTTGTGGTTGGGAGTAATATTAAAAACGGCTGCAAATTACAGCTAATACCAGCATGTAACAATCGGAATGGCAAATTAGTTGACGGCTGTATCTGCCCTTAGCGGCTCTTTTCCAACCTGTAAAAAACAGTGGGCTTGCCATTTTCAATTCGTCGCCCGGCAAGTTTCATCCCCAGCCGCCCGGCCACTTTGTGCGACGCCGCGTTGGGTTCGTCCATGGAGGCAGTCAGATACGAAAAGCCGAGCTGATCGAAGCAGTATTTTGCTACGGCGGCAGCAGCTTCGGTAGCATAGCCTCGGCCGGTATATTTTTGAAAAAGCCCATACAGCAGCTGGGGTTGCTGCTCATCAAAAAAGGGCCACAGTCCTGCGAAACCAATTACGTCGCCCGTGTCTTTAAGCTGTATCTTCCATAGGCCCCATCGGTGGTTTTGGAAGTAAGCTTCGTTTTTGCGGAGAATGTCGATGGTTACTTCCTTCTCAAGTATTTCGTTGTCCCACAAATATTGCCGCGCATACGGATCGGTAAACAATAAGTGCAGCAGCACTTCATCGTCGGGGGAGAAGCGATCCAGCGTAAGTCTCGTCGTCGTCAGGCTCAACATCTTCAGTGGATTTATGCAGCGCACGCTGATGCTTGCGTATGGCAATATAAAAAAAGATAAGGCCAATCAGCATAATCGCATGTGCGAGGTCGTCGCGGTTAAACCACGTATGCAAACTAATGTCGAACCCATGCACAAAAGCGGCCGAGCTCAGCACCAGCACCCCGAGGGGCAGGTATACCAGCTCGGGGTCTTTCCTGCTTAGCAGGTAACCTCCAATGCCTACCAAAAGCACCAGGCCGATAATCGAGTTGTTTTTCGCCCAGCCAAAAGTGAAAGCTATAAAAGCCATACCAGCCAGTGCAATCAGCATTTTTACCAGCGAAAACGCTTGCAGTGCTGTTTTTAGCTTCTTTCTTTTTTCGGAAATGAACGAGTAGATGCCTCGCTCAGCAAAATATACAGCCAGTATCCCGAGCGACCACGGAAGCATTTTGCCGTTATCGCCGAAGTAGTGGTAGAGCCCATGGCCGAGCCCTCCGAAAAAGGTGGACAAACAAAAAAGCAGGAAAAACAGGCGCCATTCCTTAATCGTCGGCGTGGTAAGGCTTCCGAGCCTCACGTAAGCCACGGCGCACACAAGTGCTATCAGCCAGTTCCATACCACTGCCATTGGCTCCATTAGGGTAATTCCCCCAAGGTTGATGATAATTTTTTCAGTCACGGGCCCGAAAGTAAGGCTTTTAATAGAATAACGGCAACCCGTGGTAAAATTGTAGGCAAACTGGTAAGCGGCAGTCTTGCCCTGTATGGCGTGCATGT
>CBFGTI010000219.1:0-8702 GCA_965651695.1 uncultured Imperialibacter sp.
ATGAGGACTGTAGCTTTAAATGTGAGGGACGACATCGCGGCTAAAATTGAAAACCTTCCGGAAGATAAGATGAAGGAACTGGAGCAGCGTATTTCTGAGTGGCTGGATCCGAAAGAGGCGCTTTTAGAAAGTATGAGACGAATTGGGGAATACGCCAAAGCCCAGGGATTGACGGAAGAAAAGCTGAATGAACTTTTAAAAGAAGAGTAGTTGCGAGTTGTCTTAGATTGCAATACAGTTGTCAGTGCCTCTTTACTTGAGGACTCATTGCCAAGAAGAGTTGCGAACTGGGTAATCAGAAATTGTGAGATTCTGATGTCCCGCGCAGTGTATTCAGAAACATCGGAAGTCCTCAACAGGCCCAAGTTCCAAAAATACTTTCCTGATAGAGAACCTGACACTCTACTCGCACAGATTGAGGCAGTGGCCCAAAAAGTAGAGATATCGGAGAAAATCGTCGCCTGCCGCGATCCAAAAGATGACATGTACCTGGAGCTAGCCGTTGCCGGCAAAGCCGACTGCATCATCACCGGCGATAAGGCACTCAAAGACCTCCACCCCTTTCGCGGGATTCCTATTTTAACTGCTGCTGAGTTCAAGGAACAGTTCATGTAAAGGGTGTTTTGTCTATAAGTCTGTTAGTCTTTAAGTCAAACATAGTCTATTAACCGATCCCTGATTACCGATTACCTCCTCCCTACTCATTTCTCAAAGCCTTTACCGGATTTTCACTGGCAGCTTTGAAAGCCTGCTGGCTTACCGTAAGCAGTGCCACCACTATCGCCATTAGCCCGGTAGCTGCAAACAGCCACACCCCCGGAGTAATACGGTAGGCAAAATCCGCCAACCACTTTTGCGATAGCCAGTAAGCAAGTGGCGCGGCTATAACGAAAGCAACCATTACCAGCTTCAGAAAATCGGCCGACAGCAGCAGCATAATGTTTCGCACCGAGGCGCCAAGCACCTTCCGTATGCCAATCTCTTTGGTGCGCTGCAGTGCAGAAAATGAAGCCAGGCCAAATAACCCCATACAGGAAATGATGATAGCAATAATGGTGGCCGTGGTTACGAGTTTAGCCGCTCGCTTTTCCGATTGGTAAAACCGGTCGATGGTCTCATCCAGAAAATTATATTTAAAATCCCTATCCGGATATACCTTGTTCCATACTGCCTCCACCTCCGCAAGCACACGGGCTACCTGTGCCGTTCCCTCTATGTCTCCAAGCTTTACGCCTACACAATTTCCATTGCTTTGGTACAGTACGGCCATCGGGTCTACCGCATTATGAAGCGACCTCAAATTGACATCGTCGATCACCCCTACTATGGTATACTCGTGGTCGTTTAGCGTAACGCGTTCCAGCAATACGTCTTCAGCCGCGCTAAACCCGAGCTTTTGCGCATACCTCTTGTTTACCACCATTTCAAAAACCGAGTCGTTGGGCATGTAAACCCTGCCTGCTAGCAATGGCATGTTATAAAAGGAGAAGTAATCCACATCGCCGCTCTTCCGGTAAACCAGGTGCGAAACTTCCTCCCCGCGGGTTTTGTGCTTTACCATACTCGAGCTGTAGCCCCCATCGGCCGGAGGAGACTGGTGCAGCGATGTTTCCCGAATACCACTGATGTTTTCTAGCTCCGCCAAGAATACCTGCTTCTTTGACTCCGGCTCGCCGTAAGGCACCTGTATAGTCACTATGTTGTTTGAGCTAAATCCGAGATCTTTCTCCGACAAATACTTTGTTTGCCAGATAATTACCAATGTACATGCGATGAGAATTTGGGCCAGGCAAAACTGAAAAACGGTAAGCGATTTGCGCACAACAGCCGAAAAATTTGTCCCCTTCTCTGTATAAATACTGGCCTTTAGGGCCTTTACCGGCAAAAATCCGCTGATAACATACGCGGGATAGAGGCCCGAAACGAAGCCCACCAATAGCACAATGCCGCCCAGGAACATGAGCGTCGGTCCTTCGGCTATGTCAAAAGAAAGGCCCGGCGGAATAAACTCCTGAAAATATACCAGCGCAAACTGACATAACGGAAGTGCGATTGCCAGGGCAAGCAAACTGAGGATGACGCTTTCGGTAAGGAACTGTGTTATCAAATTTCCCCTGGAACTGCCCAGTACCTTCCTGATCCCGATTTCTTTTGCCCTTCTGCCTGCCTGTGCAGTTTCGAGATTAATGAAATTGATAGAAGCAATCAGGAGGATCGTGCCAGCCAAAAGCCCCAGAATTTTAAGCGTTTGCAAATTAACGGCACCACGACTGCTATCTAAAATACCCAATTTCACATTGTAGTGCATATCCGACAGCGGCTGAAGCCTGTATGCCACTGACCAGTCGCTTTCTTCATTTTTAGACTGGTACTCCGCGCCCATCTGCAAAAGTTGCGGCGAGAGGTCGTCGGGCGACTTGCCCGGTTGCAACTTCAAAAACAGCTGCGAGCTGCTGTTGGTACTAGACCAGTCGTCGTAAAACGATTGATCGGAGCTTAAACTTTTGGCCGTTTCAAAAGATATAAAGTCGGTAAAATAGAGGTCGGTGTTTTTTGGGGGATCGGCTAAAACGCCGCTCACCGTGAGGCTGATCGAATCGCGGTAAATAATCGATTTGCCAATAAAACCTTCTGTTGCAGTAGTTTCTCCAAAATATTTGCGTGCCTGAGACTCGGTGAGAACAACCTCATACTTACCAAACGAACCTCCGGCACTACCTGACAACCACGTATAGTTGTTGAACATATCGAAAAATTCAGGCCCCACAACTGCCGCCTTTTTATCGGCACCGAACTTCTTCAGTTCGCCGTCTGCCGACCGCACTTTCACGTCCCCGGTGTAGTATTCATGAAAAGGCACCACCAGCTCTATACCGGCGGCATTGCTTTTCATGAAGTTGGCCGCACCCGCAATCACTCCCCTGTTTGCTCCCTCAAATACACCACTAAATTCTGTATACACCCTGTAGATGCGGTGGCTATCCGCATGATGCCGGTCGAAGCTGGTTTCGAAGCGCACAATGAGAAATATGACCAGGCAGGTGCAAATTCCCACCGCCAGCCCCGCCACGTTTATCACGGCAAAGAGCTTCTTTCTCAGAAGGTTGCGCCAGGCCAGTTTCAGGTTGGTTAGTGTCATAAACTTTATAGTTGGAGTCCGGTTGTTTCGTATGTTCTACACAGCCATGCATTCCACATGCCAATACTCAATTAACTGAAAAAGAGCTGTTTAGCTTAATTAAATTCTACTACCGACTCAATATGAAACAATAGGTGTTTCATATTGAAACAGATCCTGCCCCTCTTTAGAAAATATCAGCTAAATCTTCTTCTTCCAGAATTTATTGCCATCGCCTGGCGTTCATCTAATACGAAGCCTTCAAAATATATGCGTTTTTAAAATAAGGTTGCTTACTAAAAGTATGAAGATTGATATGTTTACTCCAACAGAAATGGTGGCTTCACAAGACGATGATCTTTCAGATGATCTTTCACCAGAAGTAAGGAAAAAGCTTGAATTGGCCATTTCGCAGCGGCTAAACCCGCAGAAGGCAATTATGCAAAGCATGCACGAAATCCGGGCGTATGCAATCAGGGAAGGGCTTACGAGCGAAATTCTCGGGAAGGTAAATTCCAATTTGAAAAACAGCACCCTGCTGGTGGCCGGCTCGCTCGGTTTGCTGGTGTTTTAGCCGGGAAAAAAGTAATGCGTAGCAGAGGCCCATCAACAGGTCCCGCTCTGCTACACATTAAATGCCGGTTCCGGGTTCTATTCGTTTCGCAATGCTTCTACGGGGTTGAGCCGCACTGTTTTAACAATGTGGTAAAGCAGCGTAAGCAGTGCCAGGCCAAACAATAACGCAGCAGGCAACACAAACACCTCCCAGCCCAGGCTCATCCTGTAGGGGTAGTTGTCGAGCCAGCGGTCCATTAGCTGGTAGCACAGCGGCAAACAAACGGCGGCGCTAAGCAATAGCAGCTTGAAAAACTTAGCGGAAAAGAGCATGGCAAGGCTGCCAAACGAGGCTCCCAACACCTTACGTATTCCCATTTCTTTGGTGCGCTGCAGTGCTTCAAAAGAAGCCAACCCAAACAAGCCAAGGCAGGCAATGATGATGGCCACCGACGAAAAGCCGCTAAAAACAGCAATCATTTGCTTGTCGGACTGATACTGGCGGTTAAAATGTTCGTCCAGGAAATGGTACTCGAAAGGGTTGCCCGGAAAAAACTCCTCATACTTTTGTTGTATCTGCGCAATAGCAGCGTGGCTATCCGATGCTGCTATTTTAAAGATGTAATAAGAAGGTTGCTGATCTGTCTGGAAATAAATTAGAGCCTCCTGCTCCCTTGAAAGCGCATAGTGATGGTGGTTTTTAACCACGCCAACAATGGTCCACCACCCGAAGTCATCGTCTATAAAGTAAATCTTCTTTCCGAGTGCCTCTTCCGGAGATGCAAATTCCAGGGAAGAGAGTGCCGATTCATTGAGTATGACCGATGATCGATCGGAAGCAAGGCCGACTTCAAAGTTCCTTCCGGCTAGAAACTCGATTCCAAGAAGCGAGAAGAAGTGCGGGTCTACGGCTGCCTGACCGTAATTGTTGTTACTGCCTTTCTCGTCTTCAATTTGAAAGGCCCTGTCGTAAAACAATTCCTCTCCCGGCAGCATTCTGCTTTGAGAAGCTGCTGCTACCGCCGGCAGCGAAAGTATCTCTTCGCGGAACAGGCGTGACCTCTCCTGGTGGTCGGAGCTGTATGCTTTGGGAGCTTGCGCCACCACTACCTGATCCATATTCATGCCCAGGTCCTGGTTCAGCATATAATACACCTGGTCTTTCACTGTAAAGGTCGCAATAAGCAGGGCCAGCGACAGAATAAATTGCATCGACACCATGATCCTGCGGAGCAAATAACCTCCGGCGGAGTGAGATGCCCTACCCTTTAAAATGGCGATGGGCTTGTAGGAGGAAATAACCAGCGCAGGATAATACCCCGAAACCAATGCCCCTCCCAGAAGAATAGCAGCAACAGGCCAAAAAAGTGTTCCTTCAAACAATATCTCCCAATCGGGCTGCGCAGGCAGCAGGCTATGGGCAAGAGGCTGCCCGAACTGGTACAGTGTAAATGCAATAAGAAAGCTTACACCATTGATGAGCAGCGCTTCTAGCAAAAACTGCCCTATCAGTTGCGTGCGGCTGGCCCCAATCACTTTTTTAATACCTACTTCCTTTGCCCGCTCAAGCCCTTTTGCGGTAGTGAGGTTGATGTAATTGAGCCAGGCGATTATGAGTATCATCAATGCGGCAGCCAGCAATATGGCAACGATGCGTGCGTCACCATTGGCCTTCATTTCCTGGGTTAGGTTCGAATGCAAATGGATGTCGGTAAGCGGCTGGGCGGCTACCCGGGGCCGATCCTCCTCCCGCCAGTCTGCGAATTCCTGTTGTTTGGGTATCCATTCCACAAACTTTGTATCAAGTTGCTCTTTGGTTGTGCCTGGTTCGGTAAGCAGGTAGGTGTAGAAGTTTACCCAGTACAGCGTATTATCCGCATATCGGTTGTACTGGAGAAAGGTGTCGAAAGAAATCACCACATCGGCTTCTATATGGGTGTTGGCTGGCAAATCTTGCATCACGCCAGTCACTTGCAGGGTCGCGTCCCAGGTATTTCCGTCTTTTAGCCGAAGCATCTCCCCTACAGGGTTACTTATTCCGGGAAAATACCGAGCAGCAGCCGATTTACTCAGCACAATTTTGTTTGGCCCCCTAAGCACTTCGTCCCGGTTGCCACGCACAAGCGGAAACGAAAGTACGTTGAAAAAATCATCGCTTGCAAAAAGGACCTTCGACTCATTAAATGCTCTATCACCGTTGCTTATGTTAACAGGACTGAACGTTTTGTACATCCTGGTTTGGGCAACTACTTCCGGCACTTCTGCGAGTAGCCGGGGCCCGGCGCCGCCAGCTGCTTTTGGCAAAGCCAGGGAGACTTCACCATTTTGGTAAAACGTCCAGTCAACCCGGTAGATCCGCTCCTTGTTGTCGAGAAACTGATCGTAGCTTCTTTCAAATTGCACATACTGCAGTATGAGAAAGCAGGTAGCGATGCCTATGGAAAGCCCTCCCACGTTGATGAGTGTGAGCATTTTATTGCGGGTTAGGTTCCGCCAGGCTATTTTAAGATGGTTGTAGAGCATGGTTTTAAGTGTTTAAGTATTTGAGTGCTTAGGTGTTTATGCTGAACGACCCGGCCACACTCAACTGCATATTGGCACAATACATACCTAAATTCAATTTACTCTATTTCAGATAGTTACATCAACAAACTTTCGTGTATTGCCCCAAACTGGAACATTACACTGTTTCATTCTGAAACATCAGCCGTCGCCCAACATGGCGGGAGCATCACCCGAAAAAAGGATTTTGCCATTTTCTCACCGGGCGCTTCAAACTTGCTATATTTAGGCGGTTTTGGTGCGGTCGTTAATCGCTTCAAAAAAGCGCCATTTTTCTACCCTGCCTACTCAAGAATACAATTTAAAGATGAAAAATGAATTTACTCCGAAGCTATTCACCCTGATTCGTTCCGGAATTAGTAAAAAGCAGCTGGCAGACGATGTGGTAGCCGGGGCAATTGTGGGCATAGTAGCTTTGCCGCTGGCGATTGCATTCGCTATTGCTTCGGGTGTTTCGCCTGAAAAAGGATTGATAACCGCTATTGTTGCCGGCCTGGTAATTTCCGTGCTGGGCGGTAGCAGGGTGCAAATTGGCGGGCCTACCGGCGCATTTATTGTAATAGTGTTTGCCATTGTGCAAGAGCATGGCGTGGGGGGTTTAACCATCGCCACCTTTATGGCAGGATTCCTCATCATGGCCATGGGTTTTCTTCGCCTCGGCAATTACCTCAAGTTCATCCCTTATCCGCTTATTGTTGGCTTTACCAGCGGCATCGCTCTTATCATATTCTCCTCCCAAATCAACGATTTCCTGGGCCTGTCTATAAGGGATTTGCCGGCTGATTTTACCCAAAAATGGGCTGTATACAGCAGGAGCCTGGCTCGAATAAACTGGATTGCCTTTGGCGTGGCTTTCGGCACCGTGGTTCTTGCACTCAACTTTCACCGCATTTCCAAAAAGATACCCGGATCGATAGTGGCCATTATCGCAAGCACGCTGCTTGTCTACATTTTTAAGCTGCCGGTAGAAACGATCGAAACAAGGTTCGGGGAAATTCCCAGCCAGCTAGCACCGCCGGCGTTTCCGGCGATGGATTTCGCTACTATAAAAGCCCTTATTGAGCCGGCCATTGCTATTGCCCTTCTGGGCGGGATTGAGTCGCTGCTTTCTGCTGTGGTGGCCGACGGAATGACAGGCGGCCGCCACCGGTCGAATATGGAATTGGTAGCGCAGGGTGCGGCTAACATTTTCAGCGGGCTATTTGGCGGCATACCTGCCACAGGTGCCATAGCCCGCACCGCTACCAATATAAAAAACGGGGGCAGAACACCCGTAGCCGGCATAGTACATGCGCTTATGCTGCTGCTTATAATGCTTCTGCTGGCTCCCGTTGCCAAGCATATTCCGCTGGCGTGCCTGGCAGGCATATTGGTGGTAGTAGCCTGGCATATGGGCGAGTGGCATCACTTTTTTGCGATGTTCAAAAGCAACCGGCTGGATGTGCTGGTACTGCTTACCACCTTTTTCCTTACCGTGTTCTTCGATCTCATCATTGCCATTGAAGCAGGCATTGTGCTCTCGAGTTTTATATTCATGAAACGAATGAGCGAGCATACAAGTATCAAAAATGCAGAGGCCGTTGCAGAGGGGCAGGGTGAGCTGTTGTTTGAACAAGAGCTGCCGGAAATCCCCAAGGGTGTGCTTCTCTATGAAATAAACGGTCCGCTCTTTTTCGGCGCCTCGCAAAAGTTTCAGGAGGTAATGACCGACCTGCATCAACAGCCGGGCATCCTGATTTTGCGAATGCGAAACGTGCCTTTTATCGACGCCACCGGCATTAACCGGCTAAAGGAAATGTGCAGCCAGCTAAAAGCTAAGGGCACAACCGTTATTATTTCCGGCGCCAACCGCGATGTAAAACACGAATTGTTGAACGCAAACCTGTACTCGCTTGTAGGCAAACAAAATATTCACGACAACATCACAGGTGCGCTCCAGCGGGCCAGGGAAATAACCGCGTGAACTATTGAGAAGTAGACACCAACCCGGCCAGGGGATTGATGCGTTAAAATTGCAGGCTGAGCTACCCTGAAGATACTATTCGCTCCTCAAATTCTCCGATGGATTAATTTTAGCTATTTTCAGTATCTCGCCAATCATCGTAAGCAGGGCAATACCCAGCACCAACGCAATCGACAGCAGGTACATCCATATACCGGGTTCTGCTTTATAGGCAAAACCCTGCAGCCAGCTCACGCCAAAACTCCAAGCAATAAAGCTGCCCAGCGCACCCGCGAGACCAATAAGCACCAGGTAGCTTTGCGAGAGCTTGCCTGCTATTCCCGCCACACTGGCCCCCAATATTTTCCTGATGCAAACCTCTTTTTTGCGGATTTCGGCAGTGTAGGCCGACATCCCATACAGTCCCAGGCAGGATATTAGCACCGACACCACCGCAAACACAGAAAACATGCCCGCCGTGCGGCTTTCCCGCTCATATAGCTGCTCAATCCTGTCGTCGAGAAA
>CBFGTI010000220.1:0-8550 GCA_965651695.1 uncultured Imperialibacter sp.
AAATGGAAGAGAATGGAATAGACCTGAAGGAAATGAACCTGAAACTGTTGCAGAAGGTGGAGGAGCTGACGCTGCATTTGATTGAGCAGCAGAAAACCAATGCCGAACAAAATCTTCGAATTCAATCGCTGGAAACCAAAATAGATGAGCGGAAGGAATGATCCGCATACCACTCACCTCAAAACATCCTGATGAAGAAATTTCTTAAACTCGTTGTTATGTTTTCGGTGTGCCATTCGGTAGCTCTGGCCCAATGGACCCCGGCGGAATCTGTCGACGGCAACATACACAGGAATGGAAATGTGGGTATAGGTGTGACCTCGCCCGCTTACAAACTAGACATTCAAAACGTATCCGGAGAACCGGATTCATTCGTGAGAATAAGAGCTAACGACAGCTCGTCTGATTACTTCTCCATCATCAACACTACGGGGGCAAGCGGCCAATTCATCCCGCGCTTGATGGGCTACCATGAGACTGATAATCGTGCTTCAATACAATTAGTTGGTGCAACTTCTGCCCTTAACGACGTCGGAACCAACGCACTTGTAAATTTCGATGCAAGAATCTTAGATGCACCCATTGTAAATCGTCCCTTATTTAGCTGGACTAGCTACTCCACTCCAAAAATGACAATGCTTGCCAATGGATTCCTTGGCATCGGCACAGCTAACCCTCTGTATCGTTTAGACGTGAGCTCGGGAGCCAGGATAAGGAGGATGGAAATAAGTACTATACCGGCAACAGCAGCAAACAGCTGGGTGAGAGACACATGGCTCACTTCTAACATGGGAAACGTTACCTGGGACGAAACAACCGCTGTTTGGAGAAGACCGGCCGGTACCTACAACGACTTTGGCGGCATCATTTGGCAGGACGAAGGCACCTATTTTATCCGCGAAAGGGCTGGCAGCCAGGTCGAATTTTCAAATAGCGAGTTTCTAAACAAAGCGTTTCTGTTCGCGAATATTGCCACAGGAAACGTGGGTATAGGCACTAATGCCCCCGACGCCAAACTCACCGTAAAAGGCACCATCCACACTCAGGAAGTAAAAGTAGACCTGAACGGCTCGGTAGCTCCGGATTTTGTTTTTGAAGAAGACTACGCCCTGCCTGCCCTGGCTGAAACAGAAGCCTATATTAAAAGCAATAAGCACCTGCCGGGCATCCCTTCCGCCGCCGAAATGGAAGAGAATGGAATAGACCTGAAGGAAATGAACCTGAAGCTGCTGCAGAAGGTGGAGGAGCTGACGCTGCATTTGATTGAGCAGGAGAAAAAGAACGAAGAATTAACACAAAGAGTGGAAGCGCTCGAAAAAGAGAAAAACTAAAACCTAAACCATGAAGACTTTTTTCAAACTCTTTCTTCACCTTGGCTTTCTAACTATGTCAGGCACTGCCCTGGCGCAATGGACCCAGTCGGGCAACAAGCTTTATACCGAACAGGCACAGGTCGGCATTGGTACAACCAACCCCCAGCACCAGCTGCACATTAGAAAAGACAGCGCCAATGCCATAGTGCCCATTTTAACGTTGCAAAATAGCCAATACGCAGGATCACTCGGCGCGGGGTCAGAGATAAGATTTTCTGGTGCTGAGGGCACACCTAGTAGATACATGAGCCTTTCGGCCACTATGCGAAGCAATTCGTACCCCGATCGGTTCTCGTTTGGCTTCAACAACAGCGGAGTATTGCTTTCCGATGTACTCACGATAAAATACAACGGAAACGTCGGTATAGGCACCAGCTCTCCGGCTACCAAATTGGATGTATCAACCGATGGCGGAAACTCATCGGCGATGGTGTCTGCACATGGTGGAGACAGTACCGACGCTACCGCAAACCTCTTGCTCTACTCAACCAGGGGATCCAGAAGCGCCCCCTCACCTACGCAGGAGTCTGATTTAATCGGGCAGCTGGTATTTCAGGGATGGGACACCGGCCGTTCGTCAGGAGCCAGCATCAGGGGAATAGCAGACAGCGAATGGGGTACCAGCGGTGACGCAACCGATAGCCCCACGAGGATTAGTTTTTGGACGGCACCCAATGGCACTTCTACACTGGCAGAACGACTGCGCATCTCCTCCAGCGGAAGGGTGCTTGTGGGTGGCGGAGTTACTGAACGAACTTTAGGTCCAGTGAATGCCCTGATGCAAATCGAAGGCACTGATCAGCACACGTCATTGTCGCTGATGAGAAACACCAACAGTGCGAGCACCTCGCCCACAATTGTTATTGGCAAGAGCCGGGGCGGTTCGGTGGGTTCGGTAGCGCCGGTAATGAATAACGATGAGTTGGGAAAAATGAGATTTGGTGGCATGGATGGTACTGCGTTTGCCACCTCAGCGCAGATTGTGTCGTACGTGGATGGCTCCGTCTCCGAGGGAGTGGTTCCGGGCGAGTTGTTTCTTCAAACAGCCAACGCATCCGGCGTGCTAACAACCGCCATGTCTATCAATGCCACACAAAACGTCGGCATTGGCACCACCACCCCCGACGCCAAACTCACCGTCAAGGGCACCATCCACGCCGAAGAAGTAAAAGTAGACCTCAATGTACCCGGTCCCGACTATGTGTTTGAGGCTGACTATCCCCTCCAGACGCTGGAAGAAACCAGAGCCTATATTGAGAAAAACAAACACCTCCCCGGCATTCCCTCCTCAGCCGAAATGCAGCAAAACGGCGTCAACCTGCTGGAGATGAACATGAAGCTGCTGGAGAAGGTGGAGGAGCTAACGCTGCATTTGATTGAGATGAAGGAGGAAATACAACAACTAAAACAAAACCAGCGAAAGTAGCAGCCAAGAGTGACGCTGCACCGCTTCCGGTAACACATAAATAAACAAAAAGTAATGGCTAAAAACCTATTCTTCCTGCTCACCGCATTCCTGATTTCGACGGGGGCGCTATTGGCGCAGGCACCTGCAGGAAATAATGCCGAAATCCAATTCAATAACAACGGAAGTTTTGGAGCGAGCGAGTACCTTAAATGGACCGGAAACCAACTCGCATTATTAAGTACAGGCGCATCGTCGGCGAAGATTTATTTCAGGTCTGAGAACGGCGACTACGGCAGTATTTTCTCTGAAACTTGGGGACCATATAAAAATCGGCTTGTTTTCAGCACACAGGATGATGGAAACGACGACTATTCGGTTTTCAGAAATACACACTGGAGTCAGGGTTCGGTGGACGTTTTTGAAATACATCGAACCTATACCACGGCCAACTCGCATTTTTATGTGATCAACGGAAATTTAGGCTTAGGCACTACCACACCAAACTCCATCTTGCACATTGAAAAAGGTGTGGATGCTGAGAATACACTAAGAATTAGAAATACAAGTTCCGGCACGAGCGCTTCAACCATCATCAGATTGAACAACGATTTGTCAACCTCTGCAGCATCCCACGCTTTGCTGTTTCTCAACTCTTCCCAAAGAAGCACCGATGGCGGCACCAATACTCTTACCTTGAGAAACAATATTGGCGACACACAAATCCAGTCTCAGGGAGCCCATGGTCTTAGAATCCAGGCCAACACCGGCAACGTCGGCATCGGCACCACCACCCCCGACGCCAAACTCACCGTAAAAGGCACCATCCACGCAGAAGAAGTAAAAGTAGATCTCAATGTACCCGGCCCCGACTATGTGTTTGAGGAAAATTACCCGCTTCAAAGCCTGGACGAAACAAAAGCTTACGTTGTACAGCACAAACACCTCCCGGGCATCCCCTCATCAGCGGAAATGCAGCAAAACGGCGTCAACTTGCTCGAAATGAACATGATGCTGCTGGAGAAAGTGGAGGAGCTGACGTTACATATTATAAATCAAAATGAGCGAATATCTCAGCTTGAGTCTTCCAACGCAGAATTGAAGACCCTGCAAAAGCAGATTGAAGATTTAAAAAGGGACTCCAATCATTAATCACTTCTCAAAATCAACCATCACCAAACCATTGCTTATGAAAAATCTTACGATTTGGCTGGCTGTCAGCGTTTGCCATGGCCTTTTTGCTCAAACAGAACATAGCTGGTATGTGGGCAATACCTATGTTAATACCGGCGAGAGAGTGATCGCCACAATTGATGCAGGAACAATCGACACCTACGACGGCGCAGGAATAGTGGGCGAAATAATCGACTGCAATGGCAACTGGGGTTATGCCATGCCTATGCGAGCCAATTTCACCTTGTTCGTAAAGTTTTCAAGTGGCGAGGCGCATCACATTGTTCAGGATGTAAGCACGCCAAACATTATCCTTCGTCTGAGAAAGATTTCAGCCAGCAAATTTCATTTAACTGCATACTGCCCCAATACTCATCGGGCGGTATGGGTTAATTTTCGGAAAGTAGTTGGCGGTACCACGGTGGCTATGGGCGATCCATCTATTCTCGACGCTTCCGGAGAGCTGGTGATTTCAGCACCGGAATACAAAAGTCGCTTCAATGGTAAGGTTGGCATCAATTCCAGTTCACCCGACAGTGAGCTTACCGTAAAGGGAACCATTCATTCGCAGGAGGTAAAAGTAGATCTCAATGTACCCGGCCCTGACTATGTGTTTGAGGAAAATTACCCTCTTCGTAGGCTCGACGAAACAAAAGCATACGTTGCACAGCACAAACACCTCCCCGGCATCCCCTCATCAGCCGAAATGCAGCGAAACGGCGTCAACCTGCTCGAAATGAACATGAAGCTGCTGGAGAAGGTAGAGGAGCTGACGTTGCATTTGATTGAGCAGGAGCGAAAGATGGAACTGCTGAATCGTGAAGTTCAACAATTAAAAACAAAACGTGATTAATTCACCCCAACGTCCAAATATCTCCCACTAACTTTTTGCTATGAAGTATTTATTTTTCACCGGATTCCTATTCATTTGCTCCTATTTCCCAGGCTTTGCGCAGTGGGCCGACAACGGCAGCGTAATTTCAACCACAGACAACGTTGGAATCGGAACTGCAACACCCAGCTCCAAACTCGACGTTGAACAAAATTTTGACGGCACCACATTCCTCGAGATAACCAACAGCAGCACTGGCCAGTCGGCCCGCCGGGGAATAATGATGGGCAATGGGAGCCCGGGGCATTCTGCTTACTTGTTTTCTACCTCCCCCAATTATTCTGCAGTTGCCTCCTGGCCGAGCTCCGGCGTACTTGGCACCGACAGCCAGCTGAGCAATGGCCTTGTACTACGGACGTCTATCGGCAAAATCCGTTTTCAACCCAATGGAACTACCGACAAAATCGTCTTCTCTGAAAACGGGTCGATTGGAGTGGGTACCGAAACGCCTAATGCAAAAGCCGATGTTTGGGGAGTAATCAGAACCTCCCATTCAAACGAAAGGTACGTAAACTTGTTCAACTCGGGAGACGGAAATGCATACATCAATTACCAGGGTGCGGCCGCAAGTGCACGCTTTGGATTTCAAATGAACGGCTCCAGCAAGTTGTCGATTTTAAACAACGGCTATGTGGGTATTGGCACCGTTTCGCCAAAAAACCTGCTCGACATCGGCAATGCTTATTCCTTTCATTCAGGTGGCCACAAGGTGATCGGCATCGGCTATGCGGCCGGCAGCGGTGGCACTTCGTTGCACGACGGCTATGTTAGCGAAATACGTTTCGACCCCGCTATGGGCTATTTAAGTTTAGGAATTTCAAATCAATCGTACCTCACAAACCAAACAGGAGTGACGGCTCCCTCAATTATGATACTTACCAGGAGTGGCAACGTCGGCATCGGCACCACTGTCCCCGATTCCCGCCTCACCGTAAAAGGCACCATCCACACCCAAGAGGTGAAGGTAGACCTGGCCGGTGCTGTAGCCCCGGATTTCGTTTTTGAGGAAAACTATAACCTACCAGCCCTGGCTGAAACAGAAGCCTACATTAAAAGCAATAAGCACCTGCCTGGCATCCCTTCCGCAGCAGAAATGGAAGAAAACGGCCTCGGCCTCAAAGAAATGAACCTGTTGCTGCTGCAGAAGGTGGAGGAGCTTACGCTGCATTTGATTGAGCAGGATAAAAAAATCAGCAAACTCCAACAACAGCTGGCTTCCCGTCAGAAATAAACCACCAACATAAACTTTATGAAAAAGCTTATTTTTTTATTCACTTCGCTGGTTTCCCCAGCATTGGCTTTCGCCCAGTCAGCGGTCGACGACAATTTAGTCATTAATCAGGTGAGTGACCAATACCCCTCAGTTCACATCAGGACGTATCAGGGGTTGATTGCAAACGGCCACCCTTCTTTAGAGTTCCAGAACAGCGGGGGAACTGCTGGCAACGTGCTCCCCACCACTGCAAATGCTTTTCTCGGGGCAATTTCTTTCATGGGACACGACGGTATAGCCAATGTCCACAACGCCAGAATTGTCGTGGCCTCCACCGACGCCTTTTCCACAGGCAATTACCCGAGCAAAATGTTTTTTAAGATAGGAGGAACCACCACCTGCTGCGGGCTGGACAGGATGGTGATCGACGGACAGACAGGGTTTGTGGGGGTTGGAACTACTACTCCAAGCGAAGCATTCCAGATCGGCGACAGGTGGACGTTTCATAATGGTGGCCATAAAGTTATCGGATACAATTACGACTATAATGGAGGGGAAAAAAGGCTATTTAATGATGAAGCTTCGATTATCAGGTTTATGCCCGAAGGAGAAATAAGGCTCTCAACCAGCGGACCCGATGTAGCCGGCTCAACAATTGAATGGACAAATAATCTTGCGCTGAAGAACAATGGAAGAGTTGGCATCGGAACGGCCAGCCCCGAAGAAAAGCTCCACGTCAACGGCACAACTACCATTACAGGAGATATTGGAGTGCCGGCCGACTCCCACTGGAAGACCGGCAACCACACCCTCGAGCTTACCAACTCTGATGGTGGCGATGTGGTACTGTCACTTCATCGCCAGGGCTACTCCAATGCATCTATCCGTACATCAGCCGCCATGGGCCTGATCTTTACAGGCAACGGGGCGGCCAATGCCAATCACCTCCATATTCTGAAGGACGGCCAGGTGGGAATAGGCACAAGCACTGTCGGAAGCCACAAATTGGCTGTGGAAGGGTCAATCGGCGCCCGGGAAATTAAAGTGGAAGCAACAGGCTGGTCCGACTACGTGTTTGAAGCCGGCTATCCGCTGAAACCCCTCCGCGAGGTAGAGGCATATATCGACGAAAATAAGCATCTGCCCGGAATTCCCTCGGCGGCTGAAGTAGCAGAACAGGGAATAAATGTGGGCGAAATGAACGCCAAACTGCTGGAGAAGATTGAGGAGCTGACGCTTTACCTTATCGATCAAAACAAACAGTTGGCCAACCAGCAGAAAGAAATTGAGGAGTTAAAGGCCTCTTTGATTAAATTGGAAAACAAGTAAAACAGACTCTACTCGTCATGAAGACCTTCAAATTATTCATCCTTTTTTTCATATTTTCTTACCCATGCCTATCGCAAACCACCTACAGTACATCACATACATCCAATGTCTACACTGGCCAGTGGACAAAAATTGCATCGGTAACCATCACGAGCCGTTACCAACATTCAAATTCCTTACTGGAGTTTTCGGGAGGTAGTTCTTCGGCGTATATTGGAGTTTGCAAACTCCTTTTCCGCGTAAAACAACAAGCTGCATATCCCAGCCCACCATACATCCAATTGGAGCTTATAGAAAGGAACAATTCACGGATTTCGAAAGAAGACTTTAAGGCCGTCATTACTACTTTGAGTGGAACAGAGGATTCCGGGAATTCAACAGTCGATTTATACCTTAGGGTGACCAATACCTACGAGATTATCAGGTTCGTGCCCATATTGGTGAATAACATTAGCCCCACATTTTATTCAAACCAGGGATTTTCCACCACGCTTCCGGCTGGTACACAAGTCGATTGCAACTACATCGACGACTACTCCAGGAATGGGTTCTTCGAAGGCAAGGTCGGCATCGGAGTTACATCCGTTACCGAAGCCCTTGAAGTAAACGGAATGATCCGCGCAAAGGAAGTAAAAGTAGAGGCCGCCCCCTGGCCCGACTACGTATTTACCAGCCAGTATAACCTGCCCGCACTGGAACGAACAGACCTTTATATAAAAACACATGGCCACCTGCCTGGTATCCCTACAGCCGATCAGGTAGCTGCCGACGGCATAAAACTCGGCGAAATGAACGCCAAACTGTTGGAAAAGATTGAGGAGTTGACGCTTTACCTTATCGAACAGAACAACCAAATAAAGGAACTTCGGCAGAAGATTGAAGTGCTTGAGTCGAATTGAGTCAACACTGATTGAATATCGTTTAGACAAACCGACCGTCCAGCCAGAAGACGCCCGCTGCCATTAAGCAAAGGCGGAGTCTTCTTTTAATCCTGAAGTTGTCACGCCGGAGAAACGCATTTTCGTTTTAACCAAACACAGGCTGGGTATGCGGCCTCCTGTTTGTAAACGTGTGGCAGGTTACGGCCGGCGGCATGTTCCACACAATCCCGGATTCCCACTAAAAATTCAAAACTAACACCCGTGACGATATTTAACATTTCTTA
>CBFGTI010000221.1:0-8521 GCA_965651695.1 uncultured Imperialibacter sp.
GGCCGATGTCCGACATGTGCAGACCGGTAGTAGGCTCGTCCATTACGTAAATGCTCCCCTTCTTATGCAGCTCGCTTGCCAGCTTAATTCGCTGACATTCGCCACCCGAAAGTGTGCTGAGCGGCTGCCCGAGCGAAAGGTAGCTGAGGCCCACGTCGCTCATGGCCTGCAGCCGGTGCACTATTTCCTTAATCTCGAAAAACTCCAGCGCCTGCTGCACATTCAGCTCCAGCACATCGCTGATCGACTTGCCGTGGAAGGTATAGGCCAGCACTTCGTCTTTGAAACGCTTGCCGTTGCAGGCTTCGCAGGGTGTTTTAACCGCGTCGAGAAACGCCAGGTCGGTGTAGATAACGCCAAGGCCCTGGCAGCTTTCGCAGGCACCCTTGGAGTTGAAACTAAACAGCGACGGGCTCACTTTGTTGGCAGTAGCGAAGGCTTTGCGCACGTCGTCCATGATGCCCGTGTAGGTGGCGGGATTGGAGCGGGTGGAAGTGCCAACCGCCGCCTGGTTAATAACTATAGCTTCAGGATGCTGCTGCAGAAACACATGGTTGATCAGGGAGCTTTTACCCGAACCCGCCACGCCCGTAACCACCGTGAGCACGCCTTTGGGTATCTCCACACTTACGTTCTGCAGGTTATTAACCTTTGCATTAGCAATAGGTAGCTTGCCCTTTGCCTGCCGGAAGTTTTGCTTTAGCGGCATGGGCCGTTGCATGTGGTTACCGGTGAGTGTGCCCGATTTCAGCAGTCCCACATAGGTGCCCTCGTACATAATGGTGCCGCCGTTGCGACCAGCCTGAGGGCCCACATCCACTACATGGTCGGCTACTTTTATCACGTCCGGGTCGTGCTCCACCACTATCACAGTATTGCCTTTGTCGCGCAGCTTTTGCAGAAGCTCGTTAAGCCGGTGCACATCGCGGGGGTGCAAACCCACACTCGGCTCATCGAAAATGTACATTACATCTACCAGGCTGCCGCTAAGGTGTTTCACCATCTTTACCCGCTGCGATTCGCCGCCCGAGAGGGTGCTGGTTTCCCGGTTGAGGCTGAGGTATTCGAGCCCAATGTCGATAAGGTACTGCAGTCGCTGCTCCAGCGTTTTCACCATCGGCTCCGCCACCGGGTCTTTTATTTCCCTAATCACCAAGATCAGGTCGTCTACCTCCATGGCCGACATTTCGGCGATGTTGAGTCCGTTGATTCTGGAGCTCAACGCCGCCTGGCTGAGGCGGGCCCCTTTGCACAGCGGGCACGGACCGTACTTGATGTAAGGAGCCACCGCCTTTTGCGTGCGCTCTGAAAGCGTTTTAATATCCCGCTTGATGTAGGAGCGGGTGAATTTTTCAATGATCCCCTCATAGGTAGCGTTCATGCTGCTGTTGCCAATCCGCAACTTGTACTTGCGGGCCGTGCCATGCAGCAGCAGGTCCATTTCTTCGGGCGTAAAGTCAGCCACCTTTTTATTGTTATCGAAAAAGCCGCAGCTACTGTAGCTTTCTCTTTCCCACGAGGCGAAAACAGGCACCTGCACGGCACCCTCCTTCAGCGATTTCGACGTATCTAGAAACGAATCGGCCACTACGCCCATTTTTTGGCCAATGCCGTTACACTCCGGGCACATGCCCTGCGGGTCGTTAAAAGAAAAGAGGTTGGAGCTGCCAATCGAGGGTTGCCCAATGCGTGAAAAAAGCAGGCGCAGCACTGGCGAGATGTCCGTAATAGTGCCGAGTGTAGAGTGCGAGCCACCGCCGAGGCGCTTCTGGTCTACCACTACCGCCATGCTTAAGTTTTCGATGGCGTCGGCTTCAGGCTGAGGGTACTTGGGCAGGAAGTTTCGGAGAAAGAGGCTGAAGTTTTCGTTGAGCAGCCGTTGCGCTTCGGTGGCAATGGTGTCGAACACGATGGACGACTTGCCGGAGCCCGAAACGCCGGTAAAGATGGTGATTTTACGCTTAGGGATTCGCAGGGAAACGTCCTTCAGGTTGTTTTCACGGGCACCCCGTATTTCAATGTATTCCTGGTTCATAAGCTACAAACCTACACGTTGCCATTGAATTTTCGGGGGTGTGAAACCGCCAAATTTTGGGGCGATTGCGACGGAAGGAAGTTTAAAAGTTTGGAGTTTAAAGTTCCGGAGGCCGAGGCAGGGTTGTTCGGGCAGGCAGGGCAATAATCTTGGGTCAGCCGGCTTCGTATAGTGGGCGGGTTAGCCGACGAGGCCCGCCTACAGGAGCACGATGCGTTGTTCTGCTCTTTTTATTACTTTTATCCGCCGAAGCTGGGGTGCGAGGATTTGCATACGAAGCTTCGCTGACCTGGCAAAAAACTTTTTTAGAGATACTGATATGCCTATCAAAGGACAGATACTAGTCAATCCTGTTACAGGCGATACTTTTGAATTCCTGGAAACTGCACTGGACACGAACGGCGAGCGTGTTACCTTAAAAACAACACTGAAAACCAAAGGCGAGCTTGTCCCCAAGCATCTCCACGTGCTGCAGGACGAAAGCTTCGAAGTAATTGAAGGAAAGCTCACCGTTTGGGCCGACGGGCAGATGCAGACTGTTGCGGCTGGCGAAAAAATCATTTTGCAAAAGGGCAAGCCTCACAACCACTACAACGCCGTCGATGAACCCGTTACCTACATTCATACCACCACCCCGGCTTTAGACTTCGATTACTTTCTCGAGAACCTGATCGGCCTTGCATGCGACGGCAAGTTGAAAAATGGGAAGGCGAGCCTCATCCAGGAATTGGTAACGCTCAGGTACATGGACAGCAAAGCCTTCCTTGCCGACATTCCCGTCGGAGTACAGAAAATACTGATGCATACCGTTGCACCCATTGCCAGGCGAATGGGCTACAGGGCCTTTTATAAGAAGTACACAGGTATAGAAAAGTAAGACAATTAATCAACTTCTGTTTTAAAATGAAGCCGCAAGACATACTTGCAAACTTAGGACTTGTGTTACCCGAAGTCTCCACACCTGGGGGAAACTATGTGTCTGTAAACGTGCGGGACAATGTGGCTTACGTAGCCATTCAGTTTCCGATTTTAAATGGCGAGTATCTCTACCGGGGCAGATTGGGAGATGAAATTACTACCGAACAGGGCTACAAAGCCATGGAGCTTTGTGCACTCAATGCACTTGCTCAGGTAAATAAGAAGGTTGGATTCGACAACCTTGTGGGGCTGAACCATATTGATGCGTATTTCCAGTCGGGGGAGAATTGGGATGAATCTCCAAAGGTTGTAAATGGCGCTTCCGACCTGTTTGTGAAGGTGCTGGAAGAAAGGGGTGTTCACTCAAGAGCTATATTCGGCGTGCACAAATTGCCGCGCAACTTTTGTGTCGGGCTTACGGCCACGTTTACAGTGCTGAGAAGGTAAGGCTGACCGTCATCCAACTATGTGCTGCAGGCACCTCTTTCATTTTCTTCTCCGGTTCCGGAGCCACGCATTGTCGCGATAAAGTGCGATTAGCAATGCTGTTTTACAACCTAATGTACAAGTAAGGTTGTCTTGTTCTTAGCGACAGGCGTTTATTGCTCGTGGTTTTGGGTACCTTTGCATCTGCTCCCATAGCCCCCTAACATGCGGAGGAGCCTGGTTCCCACTTTTCATTTCACCTTTGTTACCCTTGATAGAAAAAATCGGATTACTACTAAAAAAACACTGGAAAAGCATCACCCTGCTGCTACTGTTGGTTGTTACCTCCCTCAGCTTGTTTCCCCTGCCGGAGCTGCCTGAAGTGCCGGGCAAAGACAAAACCTTTCACCTTCTGGCCTATGCCGCTCTTGCGTTTCCCATTTCGTGGGCCAACCCCCGATACGTGTTTTTCACATTATTGATTTTTGTAATTTACAGTGGAGCTATGGAGCTAATACAACCCTACGTAAACAGGTATGCCAGCTGGCTCGATTTCGCGGCAAACAGCGCCGGGGTATTGGCAGGCTTTGTGCTAGCCAAAGCGGCGGCGTTTCTGGTAACCCGAAAAGATCATAACCACTCACAGAAATGAGACTATGTGTTGCACAAACCCGGCCTCTCAAAGGCGATATAGCAGGCAACATTGCCCGGCACAAAGCATTTGTAAACCTGGCGGCCGATCTTAAGGCCGACATGATCTTATTTCCAGAGCTTTCCCTCACAGGCTACGAACCGTCGCTGGCTAAAAAGTTGGCAATTGATGCAGGCGATACCCGGTTGAACGATTTTCAGCAAATGAGCGACAGCCGGCAAATAACGATTGGTGTGGGAGCGCCCACCAAAACAGGGGAAGGAACAGCCATCAGCATGCTTCTATTTCAGCCAAACAAGGCACGGCAAACCTACTCCAAAAAATACCTCCACCCCGATGAGTACCCGTTTTTCGTGAGTGGGCAAAATTACAGCGAGCTAACTGTAAAAAGCACCCCGGTAGCCCTTGCTATTTGCTACGAGTTGTCGATTGAGCAGCACACCGTGGAGGCGATGAAGCATGGCGCCAAAGTATACCTGGCAAGTGTGGCCAAGTCGGCAAGTGGTGTAGAGAAGTCGGCCACAATACTGAGCCACACTGCTAAAAAATATGCGGCTACGGTGGCCATGGCCAATTGCCTGGGCCCCAGCGATGATTTTGTGGGAGCAGGGCGATCGGCTTTCTGGAACTCCAAAGGCGAACTGATAGCCCGGCTCAGCGAAACCGATGAAGCCCTGCTGCTGATGGACACGCATACCGGAGAGGTGATTGAGAAGCCTATTTTTAACACCAAAACCAGCACATTATGAGAGTCACGATTCTGGCAGTTCTGCTTGGCTGCAGCCTTTCTGTTACCACCTTGCAAGCCTGCTCGGTGCTTTACTACATCGACAAGGCCACCGGGAACATCTATGTGGCCAACCATGAAGACTACTGGTACGATGGTACAAAAGCATATATTCAGATTATGCCAGCGTCAGGCAAAGAGCATGCGCGGCTGTGGTACGGCTGGGACAACTTTGCCCAGGGTGGTGTAAACGCAGCCGGCCTTTTCTTCGACGGCGCCGTGGCACCCGAAGAAACCATACCGGAGGGTTATCATAAGCCGAAGGGCAACCTGGGCGACGAAATACTGGCCAACTGCCGGACGGTGGACGAAGCATTGGCCTGGCTCGAGAAAAAGCGGGTAGCCCTAACAAACGCCCACATGATGTTTGGAGACGCCGAAGGAAACGCCACCGTGGTAGAGTGGGTTGAGGGAGAGCGAAAGCTGACACCGCTAAAAGACAACTACCTGGTGATGACGAACTTCCTGCTGGCCGACCCGGCGAAAGGAAATTACCCCTGCTACAGGCACCGGCTGATTGAGGACAACATCAAGGCCTTTGAGCAACAAAATGCGGAAGGATCGCTGCTGAAAGTAGCCAACTTTATAGCCAATGCCGCCCAGGCACCAACGGCGGACGAAAGCGGCAAAACGGGCGGCACCCTGTATTCTTCCTTTATCGACATCACCAATATGGAGTTGGTGCTAATGTACAAGCTCGATAACTCCCGGGTAACCCGCCTGGACTTGAAAGAGGAATTTGCGACCAGCAAGAAGCGGAAAATTAACCTGCAGTAGCTTAAAACACACACCCAATGACTGGAGGCATAGGATTTTCACGGCTGGGGCAGGATTCTTCCAAGCGCAACAGAGAACTGATTACTCCACGTAAGAAGATGAAGGAAAACCCTTACGCAGGCACTGGAGCAAAGAGAAGAAGTAGCTTCTTTTCGGCATTTGACGAACTGCGGCGGTGGAAGAACGAAAAAGACAGCCGTGAGCGCAGGTTGAGAACAGCTATTTTCGTTTCCTTCGCCATTTTGGGCCTGGTGCTAATAGCCGCTGTAGCTTTTTACAACAGGAATGCCGGCTGACCTGACGGATAACTATCTGCCCCCAAACCAAGTCCGTTCAGGTTTCCAACGGAATGAGGCTACTGCGTGTCAATGGTTGAACTCAAAATAAAATTGATTGAATGAATCTTCTTAAAAAAACCTTTTTCCTGGCCCTGGTGGCTTGTGTTTTTTCCTGTTCGCAAACCAACACCCCCGAACCTCTTCCTGCCCAGGAAGCTCCCCGGATTAGCGTGCAAAGGTATTATTTTTCGGACCTCAGTTTTGGTACCATCAATTTTCACTACGACGACAACGGAAGCTTACTGGAGAAGCAATGGTTTAATCCTCAAAATGAAATGGATTTCAATGAAAAATTTTTATACGAGCATGAAAAACTGATCAGGATAGATCGGGTGCTGACCAACGGGAAATTTGCTGAGGCGCGATTTGCTTACGAGAACGACCAGCTACAAAGCCTCGAGTACTGGCTGGAGGATAGCAATGGGATTCTTAAAAGACACTACACGATAAGGTATGAGTACAACAATGACCAATTGGTGAAAAGCATTGAGATTCCCATGCACGGCACACCTTCGGTCTACTGCCTGTACACTTACAACGGCGAAAACATAGCGTCAATTAAAACTTTCGACTATGCCAGCAACGTACAAACCAGCGAATCGTATTATGAGTACGACGACAAACCAAATCCCTTCTACCAGCAGTCGGTGCAATACCTCGGCTATCCACAAACTTCGTCGAAAAATAACCTGCTGCATGAATGGTCGGTGTACGCAGGCAGCAATGAGCAGCGCTACGAATCGTACTACGACTATACCTATGGAGAAAACGGCTACCGAACAGAAATGTATATTATTGGCGAAGACGGTAAGCGGTATTTGGATGCATCCTATACTTATACTAATTAGCATGAAGGCAGGCGGCATCCTTTGGTATTATGAACCCATGGCAAACAGGTAAAAACTACGACAAGATAGCCCATTGGTGGCACAACCAGCACCTGGCCTCCAGCTACGGTGTTTCCCAGGTTGAACGAGCCATAAGCTACTGCAAAAACCGCGGCACTGCCCTTGATGTGGGATGTGGTAGCGGTGGAAGGCTTATGAACACACTGCTGAGCGCAGGGTTTGAGGTAACCGGGGTGGACGTGTCGGAAAAGATGGTGGAAATAGCCCGGTCCAATCACCCGGAGGTAACCTTTCATATTGCAGATATAGTCAGCTGGCAAGCTCCGCAAAAGTTCGACTTTATTGTAGCCTGGGATAGCATTTTTCACCTGCCGCTGGCCATGCAGGCGCCGGTCGTTACCAAGCTTTGCCAACTGCTGCAACCCAATGGCATTTTGGTCTACACTTTTGGCGACGGTGCAGGCGAGCACCAAAGCGAGTGGCACAACGATACCTTCCACTACAGCACCCTTGGCGTTTCCGAAAATCTGAAGGTGATAATGGCCAATGGGTGCCAATGCCGCCACCTCGAGCTCGATCAGTTTCCCGAAAAACACGTGTACCTGATAGCTCAAAAAGAGTAGGCGAAGGCGTTGGCGAACCGAATTTTGCCCTGAACGTGTTCAAACCCGTACAAACCAACAACAAGTTGATGCAAAAATGCATACTGCTCGGTTCGGCGCTAAGTTGTTACCCTGCTGCGCTATATTTATCGCCGGCAGGTTGCATGGCTTTGGCGTGCGGCTTGCCAATTAGGTTAGGTATTCGGTTAAAGGCCGGCACAAACAACGCCGGCCTTTTTTCTCCTGGCTGTATGGTGGGATATTGGAGTAACCTGAAAGCGACATTGAATTAATAGTGTTAATTTGTCTCCGGAAAACCATCTCCCAATGACATCAGAAGAATTTGAAGCCATGGCCCTGTCCTTTCCCGGCACGGAAGAGCATCCGCACTTCGACCGGCGAGCCTTTAAGGTAACGGGCAAGCGAATTTTCGCCACCCTGCACGAACCAAGTGCCACGGCCAACCTAAAGCTCACGGTGATCGACCAATCCGTTTTCAGCGAATACAAAAAAGAGATTTCGGCAGTGTATCCGGTGCCCAATAAATGGGGGCAGCAGGGGTGGACAACCTTTGAACTGGCCAAGGTACCCTCCGAGCTGATGTTGGACGCCCTGCAAACAGCCTATAACGATGTATTGAAATCGAAGCCTAAGAAAAAATAACTGGCATAACCTGCCGAAACGTATGAACACGAAACTACTGATGACCGTATCGGCTTTGCTAATGGGCGCCGCCGGCATTCTCTTATCGTTCTTGCCCGACGAGACCGCCTCGCTGCTGGGCTTGCCTGGCGAAAATACCATTGTTATGCAGCTGATTGGGGCCCAGCTCTTTGGGTTTGCCATGCTCAATTGGATGGCAAAGGCGAATTTAATCGGGGGGATATACAGCAGACCGGTAGCAATCGGCAATTGGGCTCACTTCTTCATAGGTGCGCTTGCGCTTATCAAATGGGGCGCTTCCGCATCACCCACGCCAGCTGCAATCGCGGTTACTGTCGCTTACGCCCTGCTGGCAGCGCTTTTTGGCTATGTGTTGTTCACCCATCCGGTTGCAGCCGTCAAGACATAAAAAACTCCCGGGCGCTAGCCACGGGAGCTTGTTTATATAGAAGTTGAAAAAATCTACATCCTTAAA
>CBFGTI010000222.1:0-8457 GCA_965651695.1 uncultured Imperialibacter sp.
GTTCATACCAAGTTCGAGCGCCCGTGTCTGCTGCTCAATCAGTCCGTCGGCAGACACCGCAATGATAGGCAGGTTTTCGAAGCCCTTAAGTGCCCTGATACGCTTGGTTGCCTCAAAGCCATCCATCACAGGCATGTGCATGTCCATCAGAATGATGTCCGGCTTTAGCTCAGGCACCATGTTTAATGCTTCGGAACCGTTTTCGGCCAGGTGGAAGTCCAAATCCAGCTGATTGAACAAGTCCTTCATCAGCTCCTGGTTCATTTTGTTGTCTTCGGCCAGCAGCACCACGTTGTCTTTGGCATATTTTACATCCCAAATATCTTCCTGCATTACGTCTTCAAGAATTGTGGCAGCTTCTACCAGCGGCAGCGTAAAGAAGAATGTAGAACCTTTGCCAAGCTCCGACTCCACCCACAGCGTACCTCCCATCAGCTCCACCAGCTCTTTGGTAATGGCAAGGCCGAGGCCTGTACCGCCGAAGCGCTTGGTGGTTGTAGAGTCTACCTGCTCAAAAGGTTTGAAGATAGATTCCACCTTGTCTTTCGGAATACCGATACCCTCGTCTTTCACCGAGAAGGTGATCATTTCGCCTTTGCGCTCAGCATTCATAATTACGCTCTTGCCCTGCCCTGTAAACTTGATGGCATTAGACACCAGGTTCATCAGGATTTGGTTCAGCTTGGTACGGTCGGTTTCGATATACTCAGGAATGCGGGTGTCGAAATGATATACAAAGTGCAGCTGCTTTTCCTGGGCCTTCGATTTATTGATCTGATAGATACCTTTAAAAATAGGCTCTATCTTCAAAATTTCGGGGCTCAGCAGCATCTTGCCTGCTTCAATTTTAGACAAGTCGAGCACATTGTTGATAATCTCACTGAGGTTAGCTCCCGATACCCTGATGTTTTCGAGGTTTTTAGTGAAGCTTTTCCGAATGCCCAGCGATGAGGCTTCGCGCAACAATATCTGGCTGAAACCCACGATGGCGTTGAGCGGCGTCCGGATTTCGTGCGACATGTTGGCAAGGAACTGCGACTTGGCCACGTTGGCAGATTCAGCTCGTGTTTTGGCTTCTTCAAGCTCCTTGGTACGATCCCGCACCATGCCTTCCAGGTTGTCTTTGTATTCTTCAAGGTCCTGGTTGGCTTTCTGCAATTCGCCCGTTCTTTCATCCACCAGGTCCTGGAGCTGCTGCGTCCGCTGCAGGTAGCGCTGCTTGTTCCACTGGTAAAGCAAGTATAGCGTGGCCGTAACCGAAATGATGATTACCGCCAGACCCCAGCCGGTGTTGTACCAAAGGGGCCTCACCGACAGGTTAACCGTTAGCGGCTCGCTCCAGGTATAATTGCCGGTTTTCTTTGCCCGTATCTTAATCTGGTAGTCGCCGGGCAGCAGGTTCGACAGGAAAAGGCTGTTTTTGCGTGTTGGGGCCGACCAGCCCATGTCTTTGTTCACCACCTGCGTTTGGTACAGGGTTAGCTTGCCGGGGAAACCGAGTGTAACAAATTCCAGCGACAGGAAGTCGTCGCTCCGAAGGCCAAGATTGCCGGTAGCCGGATCGTTTTTTTCTACGCCGGAAGTGGCACTGAGCAGCACGGGGGCTTCGGTAGGCTGAATTTTGAAGTCGTTTTTCGAAAAACTCAAGCCGGTGTCGGTGCCCAGCCAAATGTTGTTTTTATCGTCGACCAGCAGCGACCGAAAGGCAATGAGCTTCGACTGCAGCCCATGTGTTTCGTTGAACAGCGCATAGTTTTGTCCCCTGTAGGTTAAAATACCGTTGCTGTTGGCAAACCACACGTTATTGTCTTTGTCAAGAGCTACAGCCTTCACTGTATTAATGGTGTTTTCCTCCAGATCTATCCGTCGCAGGGCTGTGCCGTCGTCTACCAGCAAACCAATGGTAGTGCCGATCCAGATTTTGTTGTCCGACCCAAAGGCGATGTCTTCCACCCTGAAATAGCCTGCCTCATCGGCTTGCGCAAAAGTCATGTCTTTGCTGGCATCTACTATTTTGTCGGCTTCCGCATCGTACCTGAACAAGTACTTCTGCTTGCTGGTAGAGCCAAAATAAATAGTGTTGTTCCGGTCGCCTGCAATCGTGCTTATTGCTGCTGTGAGGCCTTCGGCGCTGCCATACTCTTTTACAGTGAAGCGGGAGTCGATCCGCAGCACCTCCTCGTTATTGTTTTGGCAAATCCAGAGGTTGTTGTTTCCGTCGATAGCCATGCCATAAGCGCTTCCGCCGTAGCGGGAGAGGTCCACGGTTCTGGTTCTTTTGTTTTTATCAATAAATAATAGTGTGGCGGGATTGCCGGTGAGCCAGAGGCCGTCGTTGGTGGCTACCATGCGGTAGGCTTCGAAGTCGCTGAGCCTGTAGTATTCCTCGGCCACAAAATCGCCGTTGCGGGAGGTGGCCTGGTACACTGCGCTGCCATCAGTAAAATAGATGGTGCCGTTGGGTGCCTGCGCTATGTCCTGAATGTACCTGTCGGTAAGGTCGGTAAATTTAGCAACGAAGAAATTGGGCTTCATGTTGATTACACCATTGTCGGTGCCTACCCACAAGTTGCCCGCTTCGGCTTCATAAATATAGTTGATGCTTTTTTCGGTAACCGCCTGCACCCTGTTGCGGATGTAGCCACTACCGCCGGCCTTTATCTCGTACAGGCCGTCGCTTCCGGCAAACATCGCTCCGTTGCTGGCTTTAAATACGTAGGAGTATGCTCCGTCGAAGAGCTTTACCTCAGAAGTGGGCTGGCCCGATTGATCGAGCGTGTATTCGAAAAGCCCGGTGCTTTTTGCTACAAGTATTTTAGAGTCGCCTATGCTTACCGCATGGTTCACAAACCCGGTTGTGGTTTGCGGAACTTCAGAAAAAGTGCCTGCCGACTCGTTGTAAGCATAAAGAAAGCCCGGGTGTGTAAATGCATACAGCGTTCCGTTAGCACCTTCGAAAAAGCTGGCAGACCTTTTAAAGTCGTTGGAAAAGCTTTTCTGCTCAAGGGCAAACTGCTTAAAGGTGCCATTTTGAAAAAGCAGAATCGAGGAGATGTCTGAAAACCATACCCTCTGCTTTTTGTCTTTATACATAAGCTTCGGATACTGAAGCTTAATACCGCCGCTTGCAACGGAGTCGCTGTTGAGCAGGCTTTTAAAGGTTACGTTGCTCGGCGAGGTGGTAATTTCTACAACGCCGGCGTCGGTAGTGGCCAGCATTTTGCGGTCGCCAATAGGCATCAGGTCCTTAATATATGGCGACTGGAGAAGGTCGGCCCCGTAAGTTTGATAATTTATACCATCAAACCTCACCAGGCCATTGTCGGTTGCCAACCAAATAAATCCATCTTCATCCCGCGCAATGGACTTCACCAGGTTGTTCGACAGGCCGTCTGCTTCGGTGTATCTGAACAACTTATAATCCTGGCCCACCACGGAACACGGCGCTACAGCGAGCGCAACAAACAGCACGAATAATAAAACCACAGAAGCTCCTCTGCGACAAGTTAGGTCAGTTCCCATAGACTCAAAGTTTTGCGAAGAATAGTAATATTTCGGTATTAAACAAAATTGCTCGTCGAAACATAAATATAAAAGGCTGATAGCTATCAGCTTAAATTTGCAAATATATGTATTTTGAAATGGATAAGAGGAGCGCTCGCCAAAAATCAAAAATTTGAACTTTTTTAAGTTAATCTGTAAAAGTTCCCAGAATTTGTCTTAAGTTGTAACGATTTATAAAAAAATAATATAGCTTTCCGGCTGCTTATTAACAAACTGGCAGTCAATATAATAATAAACAATCAGGCTAACCAATTTTTTTAAAATGATAAAAGCAGGCAAAGACCCTGGCTTATTGATTTCTTGAAATTATTGCTATTTTGCCGCACTTCTATGACTAACCTGTACTAAACGAAACATTATGGAAAAACCCTACATTAGCCCGAATGTCAAACTTCCTGAGCTTACTGTTAAAGCGATTTTGATTGGGGCTCTGTTATCTATTGTGATGTCGGCGGCCAATGCTTATTTCGGTTTGTTTGCCGGTCTCACCGTTTCGGCATCGATCCCGGCGGCCGTTGTTTCGATGGCCATTCTCAAACTTTTCAGAAAATCCAATGTACTCGAAAACAACCTTGTGCAAACAGCTGCATCGGCAGGTGAGTCGCTAGCTGCGGGGGTGATTTTTACGATTCCCGCCCTCGTGCTAATGGGATACTGGGATAAGTTCAACTACTTTGAAACTACGCTTATAGCTATTTCCGGTGGTATTTTGGGAGTACTTTTTACTATTCCGCTTAGAAACGCACTAATAGTAAGGGAAGCATTGAAGTTTCCTGAAGGTGTAGCCACTGCGGAAGTACTTAAGACCGGCGACACGGGCGGGAAATCGGTACGATACATCTTGTGGGGCGGAATCATCGGTGCGCTGTTCAAGATTGCAGCCGAGGTTTTGAATCTTTGGTCGAATGTTTTCGAGAAGGCGACCCTTTTGGGTAATAAAGTCTATTTGTACTACGGGATGAGCCTTTCACCGGCTTTAATCGGCGTGGGTTACATCGTAGGCATTAATACAGCTATTCTTGTTTTCCTTGGTGGCGTGATAAGCTGGTATGTAGCCATTCCGGCTTACGTCGCGATATACGGTGCACCTGAAGGGCTTGATGCTGTAACGGCCGGATATGCAATCTGGAGCCAGCAGATAAGGTATTTGGGTGTAGGCGCAATGTGCGTAGGCGGTGTATGGACGATGATTAGCTTGAGAAAAACACTCGGATATGCTTTGTCTTCAGGTATTAGTGCGTTTCAGGAAGACACAAAGAAAACGGAAGAGACTATTCGTACCGAACAAGATGCCCCTATGTCGTGGGTAATTATAGGTGTGGGTTTAATGATTGTGCCTATTGCGTTGATTTACCTGGGGGTAATTAAAACTACCATGCTTAGCCTGGTAATGACCATTGTGATGATCATTGCAGGGTTTTTGTTCTCGGCTGTTGCGGGCTATATGGCGGGTATTGTGGGCTCGTCCAATAACCCCATATCCGGCGTAACCATCGCCACCATTCTTCTCACATCTCTTATTTTGGCGGGTATTTTA
Source organism: uncultured Imperialibacter sp. (assembly GCA_965651695.1). Lineage (GTDB taxonomy): Bacteria > Bacteroidota > Bacteroidia > Cytophagales > Cyclobacteriaceae > Imperialibacter. The sequence continues at coordinate 5,102 of CBFGTI010000222.1, forward strand.
GGCACCGACCAGCCAATGGTGGGTGCTGCAGTATCTATACTGGTAGGCGCTGTGGTTGCCTGTGCTTCAGCCATCGGCTCCGACAACATGCAGGATCTGAAAGCGGGCCATATTTTGGGTGCCACACCCTATAAACAGCAGATAATGCAGATGGTGGGGGTAGTAGCCGGGGCATTGGTGATTGCGCCGGTACTCAATTACCTGCTTGAAGGGTACGGAATAGGTGCCCCAACGCCAGATAGACCTAACAGCCTTACTGCTCCCCAAGCTGGCCTTATGCAAAGTGTGGCAACCGGTATTTTTACAGGTAATTTGCCGTGGAATATGGTGAGTATAGGAGCCGGTATTGGTGTGGTCATCATTTCGCTTGACCAGGTTTTGAGACGGATCGGATCTTCCTTTAAGCTACCTATTCTCGCGGTGGCCGTGGGTATTTACCTTCCGTTCCAATTGGATAGCAGCATTTTTATAGGTGGTCTGCTAGCTTACATTACTTCCAAATATATGGCGAAGAGAACCGGAGGGAAATCTCCTGAAGAAGCTAAAACTGCTATCGACTCAGGAAAAAATGCCGGGCTTCTGGCAGCCGCAGGGGTTATAACCGGCGAGGCTCTTTTAGGTGTGCTCATCGCTATTGGCATTGTAGGCTTCGGCGACACTGTAGGCGGCTGGCGAGTGTTTGAAAGTCCAGACTCCCTACCTGGCCTTATCCTGCTGATAGCGGTAATGGCTGGGTTGTACGTTGCTATTAAAAGGGCATTTTTCGAAAAATTAAATGGTTGATAACCAAACACTGAATTAATACTAACCAACCTAACTTGGAAAAAACCCCGGCCAACTGGTTCGGGGTTTTTTTATGGTGTGCGCCGGCGGTGCTACAAACGTTTTGCCCGATGGGGCACCTCCTGCCACTTGCCACTACCACCAACCTACTGAAGCTGCTACCGGTCACCACCACTTACTGATCGCCGATTACACATCCCGATCACCACTTACTGATTACCTGTCACCAACCTCCAGCCTCAATCCACCACCTGCACAATGATGTCTGTTTGCCACTTATCGGGGTTCGGTTCTGTATCGGGATCGGTAGGGTAGTATTCTACACGGTTACCCATAACTTTCAGCCCTTGTTCCTTGCCCCACTGCTCTAGTTGTGCATGCACCTGCGGCAAGTTGTTGTAGTGCCCCATGAATGTAACGGTGGCATAGCGGCCGCCTGGCATGGCTCCGGGTTTTACGGTGGCGTCTCCTTTTAGTGCGTTTTTTGTGGGTACGCCTACTTCTACTTCCAGCATTTCGCCGGCCATCTTCAGGTACCGGAAAAACACCGGTCCGACTTGCTGGTTGCCATTCTTTTCCGCCCATTCCAGTACTTGCGGTATAAGCGCTGGCAACACGTGCGGAATCTCCCGCATGCTTACAGTGGCCGGGATAGCCACGTAGGGGTGGCCGGGCAGGTTTTCGAGCTTTGGTTGTATGCTAACCTTCATGTTTAATTTTATTTGATGTTTGCAGAAGTAAAAATAGATGAGGCCGGTGAAGGAATGCAGGTGCAAATACGGCAATGTGAAGGGTGAATTGCGACAACGTTCGATTGACAGCCAAGCACCGGAATGCAAGCAACAGGCGGAGGGCACAACAGTGTATGCAAGGCTGGTTAATAGCACTGGCCAGGGAGAAACATTCAATTATACTGACTCAGGTACTCAAGCACAGGATGCCATTGCCGGCTCACAGCTACCACTTCGTCGGGCAGTACTTCGGCAGCAAAACCCAACTCACTCAGCAGGGCGATTACCGCTTCGGCATCCACATAACCGCTGCTTTGTATGCGCAGGATGCGGTCGCAATCGGCAAGATCGAAGTTGGCCAGGCAATCCGCCAGCCTGCTATGGATATGAGCAAGCAGTTGCTCGGCCTGCTCGGGGTGCATTACGTTGGTTTTAAATACTTCTACCATACCCTGTAATTTAATGATGGCTCAGCGCCGCCAAGCCTATACCTTCGTCAATTCTATGTCCATAAAGTGCAGCCACTGTGTGCCGCTGTAGTTTTCCCATTTGCCGCTAAGTTTGCTGCCGTCGGCACTAAAGCTTCCGGCAAACCTCAGCGACTCTCCCTGGAACACCCATTTGCCGTTGGTTACACTTGCACTCATATAGCCAACCTTGCCTTCGCTGTCGAAATAGTGCATGGCATAAGTTTTTGAAGCGGAGTCGTATCCAATAAGCTCCGTGGTTTCAACCCTTTGGCTGCCAATTAGCACATTTACCCTATGGAGGAGAAAATGCCCGCCCGATACCCATTCGTAAATGTCTGTTCCTTTTATGGTAACATCCCTGCCACCGGCTTCCCCCTTCATTTTTCCTTCAGTATGCCAGCTGCCAACAAACATTTCGAGGGGTTTCAGCTCCGGCCGGCTATCAAACACATTGGTGAGGTTGGTTTTTTTCATTCGCAGTCGCTTAAATGATTTTATGGGTGCTGCCATTAATTACCAACACCTGTGTGTCGCTAAGCGGCTGCACCTGGTAGCCGTCTGCCATCAGCAGCTGTTTTGCTTTTTGTGCACCTTTGGCAAAATCCAGATTATCGATGTGTGGCACCACTACCATGTCAGTAAGTCGCAGGCCCGTCTCTACAAGCCCGGGTGCTCCGGCGGGGTCGTCGCCCATGCGGTCGAAGTGCTTTGTGGTGGGGCCTGCAGCTATGGCGCCGGCACTCCAGCCTGCCAGCACTTTTCCCTGGTGCACCAAATCGGCAATAATATCGTCAGCGCCCGTTTCTTTCAAAATCCAGCGCAGGTAGTAGGTGTGGCCGCCACCCAGCCATAGTACGTCCTTGCTGCTCAGTTTCTCCTTCAGTTGCAGGCTTTTTCCCCTGTAGCTCTTTAAGTCAACGGGTTCTGCCTGGTATCCGAAATTTTCTATGCCGCCGCGAACACCCCGTACCCAATCTTCCGAATCAGGGATTACGTCTGCCGCGTTTTCTATTATGGCCACGGTGGTGTCGCCGGCCGGTTTGCCAGTGAGCTCGTTCAGGGCCAGGCACTGTTGTTTTGAGAGCTGAAGTGAATAGAGAAAGAGCTTCATATGGTTGTGGATTCGCCGGCCTTGTGGTGCTAAAGCAACAGATTGCCGAAAGTGAAGGTTTGTTTTGTTACATGGTTTAATTCAAATTTTTGCTGGTGGAGTTGCTCGTATCTGTTTGCAGTGTTTTTTACATCTAATTGTCAGGTGCGCCTGTCCCCTGGGCCTTAATTCTTGTGAGGGTAGACTGGTACCCGCCACCAGGCCATTTCCAGGCGCCGGTAAGCACATTGTTGTCGTCGCTGAACCTTCCCTTGTAGTGTG
>CBFGTI010000223.1:0-8445 GCA_965651695.1 uncultured Imperialibacter sp.
CTTCTTTTTTCGCTGCGGCTTTCTTTGCGGGCTTTTCCTTTACCTCTTCAGCAACGGGCGTTTCCACGGGAGCCTCCGCTTCAACTGCTTTGGGAGCGGGTGCGGGTGCAGCGGCTTCAGCTTTTTTGGTTTGCTTCTTACCGGCAGCGCCAAACTCCTTCTTCAGCTCCTCAATATCTACATTCTTTATAACCGGCACTTTGGTCAAATGCTTCAGGGAAAAGTTTCTGGTAGCCGATTTGGCCTTATTCTTCTTGCCTTTGCGCTTTAATCTTGTAACTCCCATGGATTCAGTCTTTTTCGAAATGGAGCGCAAATATAGGAGATTGAATTTAATAGCGCAACGGTATACTGAAATATGTCTGGTCTACCCACCTTCATTTTTTCCGGGCATAACTTCAGCTTTCAGTTCTCCTTCTTCTTTCATAAGGCACTTATCTTTAGTTTTGCCGCAAAAAAAGGAACATGGCAGTGCAAAAACCCAGTTTGGCAAGAGGCACAAGAGATTTTGGACCGGTGCAGATGGCTCGTCGCAATTACCTCTTTGACATCATCAAGGGCGTTTTCCAAAAATTCGGATTTCAGCCGGTAGAAACGCCTGCCATAGAAAACCTTAGCACGCTCACGGGAAAATATGGAGAGGAGGGTGACCAGCTTTTGTTTAAAATTCTCAACTCCGGCGATTTTATGAAAAGCGCATCCGATGAGCATTTCGCCAGTCGCGATTCAAAGGCGCTAACCTTCCAAATCTCTGAAAAAGGCCTTCGCTACGACCTCACCGTGCCCTTTGCCCGCTACGTGGTTATGAACCAGAACGACGTCACGTTTCCCTTCAAGCGCTACCAGGTACAGCCGGTGTGGCGTGCCGACAGGCCGCAGCGGGGGCGCTACCGCGAGTTTTACCAGTGCGATGCCGACGTAATAGGTACCAACAGCCTGCTTTGCGAAGCTGAAATTGTGCTGATGATCGCCGAGGTTTTTAAGAAGCTGAAGCTAGCCGACTACTCTATTAAACTCAACAACCGGAAGGTGCTGAGCGGAATGGCCGAAGTGATGGGCGCACCGGGACAGGAGGGGGCGCTGTGCGTGGCCATAGATAAGCTGGATAAAATAGGCGAAGAAAAAGTGTTTGAGGAGCTGCAAAACAGGGGATTTTCGCCCAATGCCGTTTCGCTGCTGAAGCCGTTTCTTGCTTTGTCTGGTTCCAACGAAAATATACTGCAGGGGCTGAAAACAACGCTCGCCAACAGCCAAATAGGCACAGAGGGTGTGAACGAACTGGCGGAGGTGCTGGAAAAGGTCAAAGCATTTGGCACCGACGTGCCCCAGCTGGCGATAGACCCCACGCTGGCACGAGGCCTCAGCTACTACACGGGTTGCATTTTTGAAGTAAAGCCAACTTCGGTGCAAATGGGCAGCATTTGCGGAGGTGGTCGTTACGATAACCTCACGGGTGTTTTTGGCCTTCCCGGTGTGTCGGGTGTGGGCATCTCGTTTGGCATCGATCGTATGTACGACGTACTCGACGAGCTGCAGCTTTTCCCGGCAGCGTCGCTTCAAACCACCAAAGTGCTGATCGCTAACTTTGACGAAGCATCTGCTGCCAAAGCCATGGCGCTGCTGGCTAAGTTGAGAGAAGCCGGCATTTCGGCAGAGTTATACCCCGACGCAGCTAAGCTGAAAAAACAGTTTGCCTATGCAGAAAATAAGCGAATACCATATTTGCTCATGGCAGGGGAAGCAGAATTTGAAGCGGGCAAGTTCGGTTTGAAAGACATCCAGAGCGGCGTGCAGGAGGCGTATACCGTTGATCAGTTAATAAGCAAGCTAAGGTAAGGAAGCAATTTCGTTGTTTTATATTGCGTTCTTATCTTGTCCGGACGGGTGGGCAACGGGCTAAACTTTTTAGGTTTGATTCAGTGCAAATGGTTTACGCGATTCTCTTTGCTGGCCGGGGCTTTGGCGCTACCAATGGCGTGCTTTGGGCAGAATGTAAGCAAGGGAGGGCGTTTTTCTGCCGATGTAGTGGTGGGTTGTGCCCCGCTTACCGTAAACATCACGCCACTCGATAATTTTGGCAACATTTCCCGGCAATATATATATGAGGAAAATTCGTCTGTTACCAACAGCACCACCCACACCTTTACCAAAGACACTGTTTATAACATAGTGCAGATTGTGGGAATCGACGTGGTTCCCAAAACCGATACACTCACCATCGTGGTTCACCCGCCCGACACAGCCGACGTGCAAATTGCCAACTGCCGCAATTTCGCTGCAAGCGTTAAAACACCCGCTTCGCCCTACGATTACTACTGGGTACACTACACGACATCCGACTCTGTGCAAGTGCAGGCAGGCGACTACGCTACGCCGCACGACTATGGTGCCGCCGGGTCGTTTCCGGTAAGGGTTAAGGGTTTTTACAATGGCGGCAATGATGCTTGCGGCGAAGTAAGCCTGAGCATAAATACGCTACAGTCGCTAACTCAGCCCACGCTCAACTCCGTCGAAACCTTTGCCGACAACACCATGCTTATTTCAGCAAGTTTAAACCCCGGCATCAGCTATGTTTTACAGGTTTCGCAGGATGGTGGCGCTACATTCTCGGAAATCCCGGTGGTTTTTCAGGGAACGCAGCTGCTGGTAGACCAGCTCGATCCCCTAGCCAACTCTTATTGCTTTCGGTTGGCTGCCTTCGATCCCTGCAACAGCGAGTTCTATTATTCCAACCTGCTTTGCAGTGTAGGTCTCGAAACCGATTTTGAAGAATACCGAAACAACCTGCGCTGGACAACACCCGCCGGCACGGCTGTAAGCACGGCTGTAAGCTGGGAGGTGGTTCGCAACGGCTCCGTTATAGCCCAGGCAGGCGGCGTGGCTGATACCTTCGCCGACTCATCCCTTATTTGCAACACCGACTACTGCTACCAGGTGAGAATCAGCTACCCTTCAGGGTTTGCGCTCAGCCAGGAGGTGTGTGGTACTTCATTCGAAAACCAAACCCTGTTGCCGGTAACCGATATTTACTCCACTTATCAGAACGATGAACTGCTGATAAGCTGGCAAATGCCGCAGGAAAGCCCTTCTGCTTTATACAAGGTGCTTTACTCTTCCGACGGCTCCAATCTAACTTCGAGGGGGTCCTTCACCTCCGACGACTCCATGGAGGTATTCGCAGGCAGTGCTTTTTTGAGAAGCAGCAATTACTATACAATTGTGTACAGCGATGAATGCGGCAACGAGTCGCCGCCGGGGCCACTCACACGGCCAATCTTCCTGACAAGCCGAAAAGCGGAAACCAACACTTACAATCTTAGCTGGAACCAGTACCTGCCACTAACCGACGGCGTAAGGCAATACTTTGTTGAGCTTTGGGATCAAAACATGGAGCCGGTAGCTACCTTTCCCGTATGGGACCCGGGCACTTTCGTTCTTTGGCTTAATTCAGAGTTCACAGCCGCCGCGTGGGTTACGGTAAGGGCTGAAGGGGCGGGAGCGGACACCGGCTTTACCAGCCGGAGCAACAGGGCCGCCGTGGAATTTAAGGTTGACCTCTACGTTCCCACGGCATTTACGCCAAACGGCGACGGGCTGAATGACGAGCTGGCGGTAGCGGGCCTGGCAGTAACAGACTTTTTCTTTAGCATTTACAATCGCTGGGGCGAGTTGGTTTTCGCAACGTCCGACCAAACTCTGGGGTGGGACGGAACCTTCAGGGGCAAACCGGTTCCGCAGGGATCTTATCACTATTTCGTGGAAGGCAGGGATGAAATGGGTAACTTGATCAAAAAAAGCGGTAATTTTGTTCTTTTGAGAAACTAAAAGGACACGAACATGCTAGATATGATGAAAATGATGGGCAAGGTGAAAGAAGTGCAGGAAAAAATGAAAGCTGCGCAGGAAAACCTTGGTCATCTGAAAGTTGAGGGGGAGTCGGGTGCAGGAATGGTAAAGGCCGTGGTAAACGGGAAAAAGCAGGTGGTAAGCATTGATATCGACGCCTCCTTGTTAAACACCAAAGACAAAGAAATGCTGCAGGATTTGGTAGTGGCAGCTATTAACATGGCCACCGAAAAGGCTGACGAAAAGGCCAGAGAAGAACTCAGAAAAAGCACCGACGGCATTTTGCCGAACATCCCCGGATTCGACTTCGGCAATATGGTATGACACCAAAGGTAGCCGTAGTAATTCTCAACTACAATGGAAAATCTTACCTGGAGCAGTTTCTTCCGGGTGTGCTCCGGTTTTCTCCTGAAGCCGAAGTTTGGGTGGTCGACAATGCATCGACCGACGACTCCGTTCAACTGCTGCAAAGCAAGTTTCCGGCAGTACGGCTTTTGCAGTTGCCCGCCAACCTGGGGTATGCAGGCGGCTACTACAAGGGGCTAAAGCAAATACAGGCCGATTACTTTGTGCTGCTGAATTCCGACGTTGAAGTGACGGCCAATTGGCTGCCTCCCATGATCGGCCTTCTCGAATCCGATAAGCGTATTGCCGCCTGCCAACCAAAAATTCTATCGCACCTGCTCAGAGACACCTTTGAATATGCCGGCGCCGCTGGCGGTTACATCGACGTGCTGGGGTACCCGTTTTGCAGGGGGAGAGTGTTTGGTACGCTCGAAAAAGACCACGGGCAGTACGACGATCAGGTTGAAGTCTTTTGGGCCACCGGAGCCTGTCTATTTGTGAGGGCCAGCGCCTACCATGAGGTGGGTGGGCTCGATCCGGCTTTTTTTGCACATTTCGAGGAACTTGATCTCTGCTGGCGGCTCAAAATGGCAGGCTACAAAGTCTTTTACCAGGGTCATTCGCAGGTGTATCATGTAGGCGGAGGCACCCTCAGTAGCGCCAATGCCTTTAAAACTCATCTCAATTTCCGAAACAGCAATCTTCTGCTTATTAAAAATGACGCGAAAGCTTCCCTTTGGTGGAAAATGCCGCTGCGTTTTACTTTAGACTTTTTGGTATTGCTTGGTTATTTGCTGAAAGGAAAATTTGCCAATGCAAAAGCCATTCACAAAGCCCACCTGTACATCGTGAGCAGAGGCAAATCTTACGCTAAAACCCAGCACCGAAGCTCACTCGCTAGCCACACAGGGGTATACAGGGGGGTGAGTTTTTTGAAGTACCTGCTCGGAAAAAAGACCTTTGCAGCGTTCAAAAGTGGCATTCAATAGTACCACAGAATGTTCTTTCTCCTGCGAAACCATCTGCGAAACTGCATCGTGAAGGCGAGGCCCAGGTAGATCAGAAGTGGCGAACCGAAGGTAAGAAAGGAAGAATAAATAAAGAATAACCGTATGCTCGAAGTGGGAATCATCAGAATTTCCCCCAGCCTGGTACACACACCAAATGCATACTTTTCCACAAACCGCTGCATAGAATCTCGATTTACCATCTGCAAAGTTAATAACAAATTGTCTATATTGTCTTTAATGGTTGAAGGTTGCAAAAATATTTGTGTATTATTGCACTAGAACCATTATAAGAATAGTTTTACGTCGGAATTCATAATCATTCAAAACATTAGTCAAATGAAAAAAACGAGAATTGCGTTCAGCATATTGTTGGGAACATTAATCATGTCCGGCTGTGCTCTGAACAAGATGATAAAGCTTGCCAATGACCAGCAGTTGGAGGTAACGCCGAATCCATTAGAATTACATGGCGATAAAGTATCTTTTGACATGTCAGCCATTTTACCTCCAAAAATGCTTCCCGGTGGTACTTCATATACTCTTCAGAATTTCTACCAATACGGAGGAAGCGAGATGGAAGTTGGGACTGTTGAATTCAAAGCGGGAGATTTCCCTAACAGCAGCTCTACTACATCAAGAAAAAGCGAGTCGTTCTCATTTGCATACGATCCGGCTATGGCTAAAGGCGACCTGATGGTGCAGGGTGTAGCTGCGAAAGGCCCTAAAACAAAAACTACTGAGAAAATGAAGGTGGCTGAAGGTGTCATCACCACCTCACAGATGGTTGAAAACATTGTTGCTGTTGCTTATGCCGAACACGGGTACAACGACAAAGAAGAGCTTGAACCTACCAATGTGGAGTTTTACTTCGAGCAGGGTCGTTCTGTTTTGCGCCCTTCTGAAAGAAACAGTGACCGCGGAAAGACTTTCACAGCATTTGTTGCCGAAAAGAACGTGACCAGAACAGTTACCATTACAGGTACTCACTCTCCTGAAGGTCCTGAAAGAATCAACTCTAACCTTTCTCAGGAACGTGCCGCCGTTATCGAAAAGTGGTACAGGGACATGATGAACAAGTACGACTACAAAGGAATGGCCGACGAGATCAGGTTCGTGCTTAAGCCTGTTGTAGAAGACTGGACCGAATTTAAGGAAATGCTTCAAGCCAGCAGCCTGAACGTAGACAAGCAGCAGATTCTGAATATCATAAACGGCACAGGTTCTTTTGAAGAGAAAGAAGACGCCTTACAGAAACTGCCTTCTTACAAAGCTATTTTCAACGAAATCTATCCGAAACTGCGTACTGCCAAGACTGAAGTACTTACAGTAAAGGAAAAGCGTCCTAACCCCGAAATCGCAGTTCTTTCCAAGCAGATCGGTCAGAATTCTGTATCTGCCGACTCACTGTCTAACGAAGAATTGCTTTTTGGTGCAACACTAACTCCTTCATTGTCGGAGAAAGAGGCTATCTACAAGGCCGCTATTAAAAAGCAGGATACCTGGGCTGCTCATAACAACCTTGGCGCAGTTTATCTTGCTATGGCTGCTTCGGCTTCATCTGATGCCGATGTGAAGAAAAACGTAGATCTTGCGCTTACTCAACTTGAGATTGCAGGCAAGCAAAAGGCAAATTCAGCCGAGGTTGCTACCAACATGGCTGTAGCTTATATGCTTCAGGGCGACGATGCGAAGGCGCTCACAGCTGCCAACGCGGTAACAGGTGCTACAGGTGCCACGCTGCAGAAACTAAACGCTGTTAAAGGTACATTGGAAGTAAAAACTGCCGCTTACGACAAAGCTTTGATGTCTTTTGCCGGAGCAGAAAATTCAGCCGAGGTTGCCTTCAACAGAGGTTTGGCTCTTCTTCTGAAGAAAGAATACTCAAATGCTAAAACAGCTTTGACTGATGCTACAGAAAAAGATGCTTCTATGGCTAAAGCGTACTATGGTCTGGCCATCGTTGGCGCCCGTACGTCTAACGGCACTGAGGTGAGCAACAACCTCAAAAAAGCTATTGCTGAAGATGCTTCTTTGAAAGAAAAGGCACTTACCGATCTTGAGTTCAGGAACTTCGCTGATGCTGTAAGATCACTGTAATATTGAGATTAGAATTCTAAGTAATAAAAAAGCCCCGAGAAGGGGCTTTTTTATTAAATGCTTTTTTGGAAGGGGATTATTTAGTTTTCACCACTTCTCCTCCAAACTTGAGTGCATAAACCGACTTGTACTTCTTGGGGTTTTGAAAGTACTCCTCCAGTTCTCCCAGTGTTTCCTCGTCCATAAGGGGCATTAAAGGCTGCTCTACCTTTTTTAGTTTCAGCAATGACTTCCTAATTTTTTCATCCCACACGGGATAAAATTTATCGAAGTCGTCGCTGCTAACAGACTTGCGGCAGTTGGCGTTCTCACACTCCAGGTTAATCTTCTCTGTCATGTTAAAAATGCCGTATTCGTCTGTAATCTGCTCTCCGGGATAAATATCCCGCAGGGCAATTTCGAAACCATAGCCGGTACTCATCGTGTTGCATTGGCAACAGTGGTTGACATACTTGGCCAGATCCCAGCTCACTACCCTTATCCCCCGCTGATCGATAAAAGAAAATCTTTCGATTTTCTCCTGAAGCAACGGAGGATACTGTTCAAATGATTCTGGGCTGATTTCTAGTTCAAGATGATCCCGTATATAGGTAATGGAACCTTCTGGGATCAATTCTGTGGCAAATACCCCGTAACCTACAGTAGTATTCACCAGGCGGAGTTCGGTGTTTGGATGAATCATACTTAGTGCATGATACTTTTTTTATGCAAAGAAAAATAAACTTTTGAATCATTAACTAATTGTTAAAAATATTCATTGTTCTTTCTATTCCAACCGTCGAAAACGAAAGTATCATTTCAATACATTTATCAAATCTTTCAGGTAGTTGAACGACCTCCTCCTTGCCAAAATTGCCCAAAACATAGTCGATTTGCCTTCCTTTGCTGTATTCGTTTCCGATGCCGAACCGCAAGCGCGGATAGTCCTGTCCGCCGAGGGTTTCTTCAATATTTTTCAGACCGTTGTGTCCGGCACTCGAGCCCTTTGCCTTCATTCGCAGCTTCCCAAAAGGCAGCGCAATATCGTCTGTCACTACCAGCAGATTTTCGCGGGGTATCTTCAGCTGTTGCAGCCAGTAATTGATAGCCTTGCCACTGAGGTTCATGTAAGTAGTGGGCTTAATCAGATGGATGTGCTTTCCCTTGT
>CBFGTI010000224.1:0-8438 GCA_965651695.1 uncultured Imperialibacter sp.
GCATTTTAGCTTTTCTTATAGCCGGAATTGCCGAAGCGAACCCTTTCTATAAAAACCGGAAGCATGTGTACAACGCCAAGCCTTCGTCCGGTTCCAAAGTCTTTTATAAGTCCGTGCCTTCATTTAATCCCAACTACGTATACCACAACATCCGGGTGGTGGAGCCCGTTCGGCCGGCGGTGGTAAACATGAAAATGGCCAGAAAACCCTTCGGACCTATGGCTAAAAATACGCTCCCGTTCAAAAAACAGGAACTTAATCGCGTAAAGGCACCTGGCCTGCTGGTACTGCTGAAAAAGCTATAGGCTATAAAAAAACATTCATACCACCCGCTGTGGGTGGCATGAATGCTTGCATACTTTGGATAACCGCGATGGTTAGAAAGAAAATACGGCCGCCAGCACAAACGACGACAGCGAGCTCCCTATCCTTGTATCGCCGGCTGTTGCGTCGTAAGTAAAGCCATCATAAGAAAGAGCATCAAGCCTCACTTCGGGAATAATTGTGAGATTGCCTACTTTATAGTTTGCTGAAGCTGTTACATTAAACACGCTTTCGTCCACATCAATGGCCACTCCACCCTGGTCTGCAAAATACTCTCCTCTCAGGCCGAGCTTCAGCGCATCGGAAGTAGCTACCTGAAAGTAGCCAGCTACACCATAGAAACTATCAGAGGCGGAAGTAGCATTTAAACCTACATATACTTTATCGGATACATCCACCCCTGTAGTAAGATCCACCTGGAAAAATCCTTCGGTAAACACCGTGTTCAACCACGCACCACCGTTGGCAAACTCATAGCCCAGCTGTGCACCGCCATAATAATTGTTGGTGGGGTTCCAGTCGGTAGCATCGGTTGGGTTCATAATCGCACCTAATAAGCTAAAACCGCCGCCCAGATCAACTGTTGCCTTTAAGCCTGTGTGTGAAAACGGGCCGTACGAAAACATGTAAGAGGTGGAGTAGTTGAAATTGGCTGTTGGGGAAATTACCTCATAGCCAAGGAAAGTGTTGAAATTACCCAGCGTCAGGGTTACTTTATCGGTCACGTTCCAGTAGGCGTACAACTGGTTTACGATCGGTAATTGACCAACAGCAGGCGCTCCAAAAACGGCGTCTGCACCACGAGGTCCGAACACCAGGTCACCTACAAAACCCGCTTTCGCTCCCTCATATGACGCGATCAGGTTTAACATTCCCAGGGAAAAACCCGGTTTGTTGGCAAAAGACGATGCAGGTGCCAAAGTGCCGCCGTTTTCCGGATCGTTTGTAGAGTTCAGGTTGGTTCGGAAATAAGTGTCGACTGAGCCACTGATAGAAAATCCAGCCTCTTCAGCTGCTTCCTCATCCTGTGCAAAGGCAGCGAACGTGAAGCTCAGCATAAAAAGTGTAGCATATAAGCCACGGAATAATAGTTTTGCAAATGATTTCATAAGCTTTAATCTTTTAAAGTTTTTGGATCGGGCCTCTTCTGCTTCTATGGTTGCCGCCGGGAGCAGGGAGGCCTTCATTTTTTATTTTCTGAATGTTTTTAAAAATCACCTTGGGTTGGTCGATGTGGCTCTCCCCTTACCGGGAAGAGCCCATCTCAGCAATAAAAGTTTACGGTCAATTGAGATTCAATATCAATCGGGGTAGATGATTGTATAACCCCTGATTCCATGTTCGTGGCTATCGAGACCAGATTTTTCGTGCTCTTCCGACACCCGAATACCGCGTATTTTCTTAAGTACAAAAAAGATCAGGAATGCAGCAGAGAATGCAGCCGCACCACACACTGCTACGCCAATTAGCTGTGTCATAAAGGTGTGCTCCGGATTGGAGGAGAAAAGACCAACAGCCAGCGTGCCCCAAATACCACAGGTAAGGTGCACCGAAACAGCGCCCACCACGTCGTCCAGCTTCAGTTTGTCGAGCAATACCACCGAGTAAACCACCAGGAAGCCTGCCACAAGGCCAACAAACAGTGCCCAGGCGGGGCTTATTACGTCGGCACCCGCTGTAATGCCCACCAAGCCGGCAAGTATGCCATTAAGCATCATACCGATATCGAGCCGCTTGAACACCAGGTAACCTGCGATGAAACCGCCCAAACCACCTGTGCAGGCAGCCAGCGTAGTAGTAACCAACACAAAAGACACCAGCGCGGGATCGGCTGAAAGCACTGAGCCGCCATTGAACCCGAACCAGCCCAACCACAGCAGAAATACACCTATTACGGCCAGAGGCACACTGGCACCAGGCTTGTCAACCACCTTGCCGTCAACATACTTGCCAAGACGTGGCCCCACCAGTATAATACCAGCCAACGCGGCCCATCCACCTACTGAGTGCACCAGCGTAGAACCGGCGAAATCGTAGAAGCCCATGGCATCGAGCGCACCGCCGCCCCATTTCCATGAACCAATGAGCGGATAAACCAGCCCTACGTATATAATAGTGAAAAGCAGGTAAGACGACAGCTTTATCCGTTCAGCAACCGCACCGGAAACTATCGTGGCAGCCGTGGCAGCAAACATGGCCTGAAACAGGAAATCGGTCCAGTAGGTATAGCCGCCGCTTGCATACCCCGCGGTTACGTCTGCAACTTCGGGCGAGGCGAGAAAAAAGCCGGCAAAAGCAAACCATCCCGCGTCCCCGTCGGCAAAGCCGGGGTACATGAGGTTAAATCCCACAACAAAATAGGTGAGAATGCCCAGGATGGGTGTGATAGTATTTTTAAACAGGATGTTTACCGTGTTTTTGGCCTGGCTGAAACCGGTTTCTACGCCGGCAAAGCCAAGGTGCATAATAAATACAAGGGCAGTTGCCAGCATCATCCAGATGTTGTTCGCGGTAAACAGCACGTCACCGATTTGAGAACCGTAGTCAACTACCTGGGTATTTGCCTCGGTAACAATAGTCATAGCAGCATCCGTTGCTGCACCTGGGTCGACAGCCAGTGAGTCCTGAGCTACACTTGCAAAACCAAAGAGGGGTGTAAAAATCTTCATCATACTGCTTTAATTAGGTTTAAGTGCATTAGAGTGAACAAATTGCAATACATTGGAACATTTGGTTAAAATTTTACCCAATTCTAGTTAATTTTATGCAAATGTCATTTTTTATAATTCATTTTTTACCCAATAGAGTTAAACAAAATCGCGTTTTTTCGAAAATGTCAGTTAAATACAAGCAAGACAGAATAAAATTGCGACATATTCAAAAAAATCAGTAAAAAAGACGATCTTTCGATACTTAATGCCGCCTGATTGAAATGAGACTCAAAAAAATACCTATCTTTTGTAAATAGTGTAAAGAAGCATCGAGCGAAAACGTTAACTGCAAATGAATTGACAAAAACCAACAGCAATATGTGCAGCCAAACTTCTGCTTATGTGCACGGTCAGTCTTATTTTACAGCTAATTGATCATCATTTGCACAAATGACAGGTTTACGAGTTCATTTTTTAACCAAATAGTGAAGAGTTCCCAGCAACATGAGAAATAAGGGCAACCTCATTTTTGAGCATACCACTCGTAATCAAGCAACATCACATTGTTCCACAAACCGGCATACACAAAAACCACCTTAGCGAATGCTCATTTGTGCAAATCATCATTTTTTAGGTGTCTATTTTAACCGGAAGATGGCATGCGTTGGAGCAGAGTGGATTGTTTTTACTCAAAAGTTTCTGGCGGGGCATCACTGCCAAGCCGAAGCATCGAAAAAATTGACAGGGGGAATAGGACTGAAGCCATAATACGACCCCGCTGACGTGCTGCTGCGGCAATGACGGAAATAAAAAAAGCCTCCCGATTAGAGAGGCTTCCCATTATTATTAAGAAATAAAGTCTTAGGCTTTTACTGATTTCACGGTTTTGATAATCCGGGCCGCTACTTTGTATGGATCAGCCGCAGAGTTAGGCCTTCTGTCTTCCAGGTAACCACTCCACCCCTTCTGTACAGTATACACCGGAATACGGATAGAAGCACCCCTGTCGGATACGCCATAGGAGAAATCGTTGATAGAAGCTGTTTCATGCTTACCGGTTAACCGCAGGTGGTTGTCGGCACCGTACACCTCAATGTGCTCTTTAACCACAGGTCTGAATGCTTCGCATACCTTTTCGATGGTGGCTTTAGAGGCTGCAGTACGAATAAGCGTGTTTGAGAAGTTGGCGTGCATACCTGAGCCGTTCCAGTCGAGTGCACCCAATGGCTTACAATGCCAGTTTACGGCAACGCCATACTTTTCTGCAGTTCTTTCCAGCAAGTACCTGGCTACCCAGATTTGGTCGCCGGCTGAGGCCGCCCCTTTAGCGAAAATCTGAAATTCCCACTGTCCGGCAGCAACTTCCGCATTGATACCTTCTACATTAAGGCCAGCTTCAAGGCACAGGTCGAGGTGCTCTTCTACGATCTCACGGCCAAATGAATTTTTGGCACCTACTGAGCAGTAGTAAGGACCCTGAGGCGCAGGGTAACCGTTTTCAGGGAAACCAAGCGGCTTGTTGGTAGCTGGGTCCCAAAGGAAATATTCTTGCTCAAAACCAAACCAGAAGTCGTCATTTTGGTCGTCGATCATCGCCCGTCCGTTCGACTCGTGCGCTTTACCGGCAGCATCAAGCACTTCGGTCATTACCAACCAGCCATCTTTTCTGGCTGGGTCCGGAAACACCGCCACAGGCTTCAATAAACAATCGGATGAGCCACCTGGCGCCTGCTCTGTCGAGCTTCCGTCAAATGACCACATGGGTGCGTCTTCAACCTTGCCGCTGAAATCATCAACGATTTTAGTTTTGCTTCTTAAACTTTGAGTAGGCTTGTAACCATCCAGCCAAATGTACTCTAGTTTGGATTTTGACATAATAGTTAAGTTAATTTTTAAACCAGTTACTTAGGGATTTGCAAAAAATACTTTCTGGAAAGATTAATATCGAGGGCAATGTTACGCTAAAATTGAAATTTTTACAAAAATGCGAGTAATTTTATAACATTGACAATAAACAACCCGATTCGCTATGATTTTGACATTTTAACCAAAATGCAATCGTATGTAATTTCAAATAGTGAAGTGAGGCAGCCTTCGGCGGGATGCGTGAGGCCGTTGACCGCGGCGAAACAAGTCGTGACAGGAGGCTCCGCAGGAAAGCCTCCCGGAAACTTCAACGGCCCTAAAAAAAATGCCTGCTATTCAATAATCAGCCGGAAATTCTTTTTTGATGCGAACTGACGGACAGTGACAATATAAATACCGGGGGCAATTTTCCCCCTCAATTCCAGCGCATAGTCGGCATTTATCGCTTCCGCGGGCATTTCCGATGAATAGAGCAGCTTGCCAGCGAGGTCGTGGATGGAGATCGACGGAGGCGTAATGGCATCGGACGATACCAAACGAAGAGTTATGCTTCCCTGCGACGGGTTTGGAAAGATTGTCACCTCCAGCCCTTCGTGCAATCGACTATTCTCAACCCGGACCGTCTTGCTGTAGTCAAATTTTCCGTCATAATCCACCTGTCGAATACGGTAATACAAAATTCCGGAGGGTGCGGCCACGTCAGTGAAGTTGTAAGTGCTGACCTGCGATGTGGTGCCCTTCCCAGGATGGGCGCCGACTATGCTAAAATGGGTCCCATCAAACGAGCGCTGTATTTCAAAGTAGTCATTATTTTGCTCCGACGCGGTTGCCCATTGAAGAAGCACCTTTCCATCAACAGCTTCTCCTCTCACATACAGCCACTCCACCGGCAGCACCTGTTCAGGATTATTCGGAGCATTGTGAGGCACAAAATCAGAAAAAGAACTGACTCCCAGGGTATAAATTGTTGTAGAGGCATTGTATTCGATCGCTACCGGCTCAATCAGTATCCGTTGTCCGCCCTCTACCCAAGGATTGAGATTTTGACCGATGCCGGAAATTTTCGTAAACTTTATACTGTCAGCTACAAAACCGCTAAGGTCGGACGGGTTAATGGTAAAACCATCGTCACCTATTTTTGACTGGAGGTCCAGGTTTTCCTGGTTCAGGGCATAAAACCTTATGTATACGTTGTTTGGCACTGATGCAAGATTAGGCTGCATTGCCGGCTCAATCCACCAATTGCGATTTAGTATGTAATGCACAGTATTGGTGCGCACGTTGCCCCAACCGGATAAAATCCGCACCCCATAGCAAGTGGAACCAAGATCATGGCCTACCGGATTGACACTAAAAATAAGATTACCAAGATTGTCGGTCACGTGAATCCATTGGTAGCCGCTGATGTTCACACACGATGTAGCCGTAGCCTGATAATCGGCCTGCAAAGCACGTACGTTCAAAGGTGAGGGAATGGACGGGCTGCTCATGTTCAGGGGGTCTGAGTATGTGAGTGCCTCAATAAAATCCGGAATTCCGTCGCCATCATTATCTGATGTGGGAGTAATAGGACCAGGCACACCAAATGCGATAAGCGCTGCTTCCAGGGCGTCGGAGACGCCATCTCCATCCGTGTCGATGGGGTTACCGCCGCTCGCTCCCGGGTTCACCGGGCTGTTAGCATCGTTTGGCGCAGAACCATTCAGGTACTCGAAGTAGTCGGGCACACCATCATTATCGGTATCGGTGCCTATATTCATCACGCCGAAGTTGGCATCTATGTAGGCCAATACCCACTCAACGCCGTCAAGGGCCCCGTCTCCGTCCGTATCGGTGTTGCCATTGGCCACGGGGCTTCCTGCATTACCGGGGTTCCAGCCCGCAAGCGTCTCGATACCGTCGGGTATTCCGTCGCCGTCCGAATCGACACTCCAATCGATAGTCCATGGATCCACACCAATATTCAGCAAAGCGATATGTAACTCGGTGAGGTCGGGCAACCCATCTTCGTCTCCGTCAAAACTACCTCCTGCAAAGGGGGAATTACTATTGAAGGGGTCAGTCCCGTTGGCTACTTCGATGTAATCGGGGATGCCGTCCCCGTCTGTGTCTGTTTGCCGGGTAACAGGCGACGTAGCTCCATTAGAAATTAAAATAAGCTCAAGTGCATCGGAAATGCCATCGCCATCAGGGCCTGTGGCAGTATTTACGTCCGTGGCCGGGCTGCCTCCAGCTACAGGATTGTCGCCGTCGTTGTAAAGCGTACCATGAGCTACTTCGAAATAATCGGGAATACCATCGCCGTCGGCATCGGCTGCCAGGTCCATCCCCACACCTATTACAAAGAAAATGGCTCCCGAAAAATCTACATTGTCAAAGACCAGCGTTTCCGAGTTGAAAGAGACAGGTGTGTTCAATCCTATAATCTGAAAGGATCCATCAACGGGTATTAAACGGAAGTCCTTTGCGGCATATCCTGAATACCCCAGGCCTGTTAGATTCAGGCTTACGGTAACATCGCCGGGGCTGTTCGTTTGCTGCACACCCCAAACCCTGGCTATTCTGTCGACCATACCCGGAACTGCCCCTGCAAGCGCCACCATATCAGCTTCGAGCACAGATCCGTCGTCGTGGCCCCACACAAGATAGTCGCCGCTGCCCAGGCTGGAGGGGTTACTCATTGAAAGTATGGCGCCACTGTTGACACTTGAGGAAGCCGCCTGGTATAACCCCATTGTGCTGAAGGCACCTATTCCTGCTATGTCATTGGCCAATGTCGGCAGGTTATAAATTTCAGTACCGTTGATGGCGTAGGGCAAACTCTTGGTGAGGCCGTATTTGATGGCAAGGTAGGTTTCCACTGTTTGCTGGTCAGTAGCTGAGAGGGCTGTGTTGTATATTAGCACTTCGGCCACATCAATGTTAGCGTAATCAGCGTTGGTATTCCTGCTTCCAATGGTAAAAGGCCGGTTATTTCCGCCGGTAAAAGTATTGGCTCCATAGTCGTTGGTTCCCTGAGAAGCTGCGTTTACATACAACGTGCTTGTACTACTGGCGCTTATTCCAGTCATAATAATGGGCTGCCCTGTAAAATCGCCTCCAGTTACCGAATTGGAGCTGCGTGGGTAATAATACCGAACATCAGACCCGTTGGAGTTGAAAGCGAACCATGAGTTATTATTGTTCCTCCGGTTATCGAGATATGTACCTGCACTGGTTATGGGGCGAAAAACCATAATCACCGTGCCTGCACTTGTGGCTACAAGGGCTGTATTCCCAATATTGCCGGTTCCAAGCATGTCGTTTGTGCCATCAAATTGTAAAACCGGATAGCCATTCAACGCATCGGCCACCAAAGTTGGTCGATTGGCCGCAGTTGCCTGACTAATATTGGTCACAGTGCCTGCAACCTGGCTGTTCCATTGCCGTATGGTCTGTCCATCGCTCGCCAAAGTGGACCCCGCATCTGTATAGGCTTCAGCGTTTGCCATTAGCCAAAGCGTTCCACCGCTTCCCGGCAAGCTTAACGCCGCAGGGATGATCAGGGTGAAGTAATCGCCGTCGGCAAAGGCTACGTTGTTGAACACCACTGTATCA
>CBFGTI010000225.1:0-8304 GCA_965651695.1 uncultured Imperialibacter sp.
TCCTCGATGAGGGTGAGAATTTTCCCCGAACTTTTCCCCGAACTTTTCCCCGAACTTTTCCCCGAACTTTTCCCTTGACTTCGTTCGGTATTTTGTCGGAACTCTACCAGAAAACCGGATAAATCATACCTGAACTCTGGAGCAGGCAAACCCCTCTCCTTGCATTCCTGAATAATCTTGAGCGTGCCACGGCCCCAGGACTCGATAAGCCCGGCGCGAAAAAAGGTATTCGCAATATCAGGATTATATGGCACCGACGGGTGTTTGTGTACGAGCTGTTCAACAGTCCAGTTGTCGGGTAATTGACCTTCATTCCATATAATAATCCGGTCATCGTAAACACTTATCTGTATGGGGTTTCCGCCGGCATAGTCTTTATGTGCCACTGCATTAAGCAATGCTTCTCTAAGTGCATCTTCAGGAAATGGATAAGTTTCAACCCTGTCAATCCCGTCATAGCTAATTATCGCTTTTAGATACTTCGTAAGCAACAATTCCATCGTTTTATCTACTTGATCAAAAAGATGCCCATGTATGGTATCCTGAAATATAAGGTCAATGTCAGTTTTGAAATAACCAATTTTAATATAGGCGCCAGTTACAAACGTTTCGGGATCGGGATGGAAAAGTAAAATCGATGCCCGTTTTAGATAGTCTTTCTCCACCAACTTTAGCTTTTGCAATAGCAGCTCATTACTTTCTTCGAGGCTTTCACGAGGAAGTCTCTTGCTTTTTGTAGCCTTGTTTCTAAATATGACAAATGCTTGACCACTCAGGTCATTGACAGTGACTCGGGGAACAGGTACTCCATCCCAGCGCTTGCCCTGTTTCTGCAACAAAAACCTATCTAACGCCGCTCCCTTTAATTCTTGTTTGGTGCTGCCGCTACGATAGTGGTACTGACCCTGATAGCTAATGGGATATGGGTAAGGATCTACCAGTATTTCTAAATAATCTTTACCCGTTTGGGTTAACAAGTTTACGTCCACGAGTATTCCCAAAATATCGCGGACTTTATTGGGAATGGTCTCCAATAAATCCGAAGCATCAGATAAGCCGGTTACTTCCCCTCTATCGTTCTTACCAATGTATAGAGAGCCGCCATTAGCATTTGCGAAGCCGCAAATCCACTTCAGGTACTCGTCGCGCCACGATTCTTTGTATTCAACACTTTGGTCTTCTTTCATGCCTAATATTAACAGAATTGGTGTTCAAGTGTCAACTTTTTTAGCTGGTGAAGTTTTAACGACATGAAGCGGGAACCAAATTTTATTTTTCGGCTTTCGCAAACGTTTGAATTGAGCGGCGGAAGCATTACACATGTACCTACAAATATTTCCAGAATCTCAGAAGGTGAAAAAAGTATGTTTTTTCAGTTCCAGGGCCGTTTTTGATTGAAAAAACAATTTTTAAAATTTTCAAAACCTTCGCTGTTTCTTTTCCGTTATCAACCCGGAGGAAACTTTGAGTAACTTAAAAGTTTCCATAGTTTAGAATAATCTATTGGAGACGAGAGACAAAATTATTGAGCAAGCCGACCTGCTTATCTGCCGCCTGGGAGTGAAAGCCCTCACTATGGACGAGCTGGCCAGCCAGATGGGTATTTCAAAGAAAACGATCTACCAGTTCTTTAAAGACAAGGATGAGGTGGTAACCGAGGCCGTTAAATACCATTGTGAAAAGGAGTTCAGGGAGTTTTTGCGAATACAGCAGGAATCGGCCAATTCTATCGAAGAACTGGCGATGATCTCAAAGTTTATGCGAAACAACGTGGAAACCATTCACCCTTCGGCCCTGCACGACCTGCAGAAATACCATTCGAAAGCGTGGAAGGTTTTTGAGGACTACCGCGACAACGTGTTTATGCAAAACATGGTAGAGAGCCTTCGCCGCGGCAAGCAGGAGGGGTATTTCAGAAAGGAAATTGATGAGTCGATAATGGCCGTAATGCGCATGAAACAAGTGGAGATGGCTTTTGATCACCACGCTTACCCGAGGGGGAAGTTTCAGTTTACGGAGGTATGCGAGCAGATGTTCTTTCATTTTATACAAGGTTTATTGACAGACAAGGGAAGAGAACTTTATGATACGATTTTTAATAAACAACCTTATGAATCACAGGAATAGTTGGAGTTTTTTTGTTCTGCTGGGTGTGTGGGCCGCGTCGGCCACGTGGGGATATGCACAAACCGGCGAGGCGGATTCACAGGCATTTACTTTGGAGGAATGCATTACTTACGCATTGCAGAACGCGGTGAACGTGAAGAATGCAACGCTCGATGAGCAGATTGCCGAAGCCCGCGTAAAAGAAACCGTGGGGATCGGCTTGCCGCAAGTGTCGGGAAGTGCTACTGTAATGCACAATCAACAACTTCAGCGGTTTTTCGGAACCTACCAGGAGAATCCCGAAGGTGGATTTAGCTTTTTTCCTCCCGGAATTCCCGGTGCACAGGATGGCGACGTGCTTGCTGCCCAGAACTTCTTTCAATTGAAGAACAGTGGAGACGTAAGCCTCGCAGCGAGCCAACTGATTTTCAGCGGCTCCTACTTGGTAGGTCTGCGGGCGGCCAATACATACAGGGAATTGGCAACGAAGGCGAAGCAGCAGACGCAGGAGCAAATTGTAGAGCAGGTCACAAAGGCTTACTATTCTGTGCTTATCAACAAAGAGCGCCTTGAGTTGTTCAATAATAATATCGCCAGGATCGACACCCTACTTAATAATACAAGGGCATTGGCCGCTTCAGGTTTTGCCGAGAGTATAGATGTGGACCGAGTGCGGGTTACTTACAACAACCTGGTAGCTGAGCGGGACAAGTTCTTGAACCTTAACGAACTCAGCCAGATACTCCTGAAATTTCAAATGAACTTCCCAATGGACGAGCCTATAACTGTGGGAGGAAGCATTGCGGAAATTGAAGTAGCGGCAGAATTGGATGGATATGGCGAAGGCTGGAATTATAAAGAGCGGACAGATTATCAGTTACTTGAAGTTAACCGCAACCTGCAGCAGCTGAACATTAAAAACCTGTATGCAGGCAAGCTTCCTACTCTTGCAGCGTTTGCTAACCTCGGGTTTGCTACGCAGTCCAACACTTTCGGAGGCTTGTTTTCAACTAATTCTGCGGTAGAAGACAATGGCACCATTGGACCCGACAAGTGGTACCGTTATACCAACTTTGGCCTGAGCTTAAATGTTCCGATTTTTTCGGGCCTGCAAGGCTCCTATCAACTTCAGCAGCAGAAGCTTAGTTTGCTCAAGATTGAAAATAACTTCGACATGCTGACCAAAGCTATTGACCTGGAAATTGCACAGGCCACAACCAATTATCAGAATGCACTTAAGTCGCTGCAGTCTCAGACAGAAAACCAGGAGCTGGCAAGTAATATCGCCCGGGTCACTAAAATTAAATACGAGGAGGGTGTGGGTTCCAACCTGGAAGTAGTTGATGCAGAAAGTGCATTGAAGGAAGCGCAGGTGAACTACTACAACGCCTTGTTCGAAGCCATGGTTGCAAAGGTGGACCTGGAGAAAGCATTCGGCAAATTAAGTCTCTCAAAATCAGAAAATTAACTGTCATCACAACTTTGAAAAATATGAAATCCAGAATTAACTTAATAGTATCCTGCATCCTGTTAGGATCATTTTTGGCAGGCTGCTCCGGTGAGTCTGCCGACAAAGCCTCACAGTTGGAGAAGCTGAAGACACAACAGGCTCAGCTCGCGCAGCAGATAGCCGCCCTTGAGGAGGAGCTGGCTGCAGAAAACCCTGCGGCAGCTACCGCAAGGGCGAAAGAGGTGGCAGTTACCACGGTTGAACCCCGGCAATTCAATCATTACATTCAGACGCAGGGTGTGGTGGAAGCAGAAGACAACATCCTGGTAAGCGCAAAAACCATGGGTGTGGTTACCAATGTACCTGTTAACGAAGGGCAGCAGGTGTCGCGCGGCCAAACACTGGCACAGCTCGACAACACCGTTATTCTTGCGTCTATTGAGGAAGTGAAGTCGGGCCTTGAGCTTGCCAATACTGTGTTTGAGCGCCAGAAAAGCCTGTGGGATCAAAAGATAGGGACCGAAATCCAATTTTTGCAGGCCAAGAATAACAAGGAGAGCCTTGAGAAGCGGCTAGCTACTCTCAACGAGCAACTGGACATGACAAAGATCAAATCGCCAATCAGCGGAACGGTAGAAGCTATCAATGTAAAGGTTGGTGAAAATGCCGCACCAGGAATGCCGGCCTTCAGGGTCATTAACACGTCAGAACTGCGGGTGAAGGCGAATGTGTCTGAAGCCTACGTAGCCTCCGTCAAAAAAGGTAATAAGGTGCTTGTGAGCGTGCCCGATCAGGACAAGACGTTTGAAGCAACCGTGACCTTTGTCGGTAGAAACATCGACCAGTTGTCCCGCACTTTTCCGGTTGAGATTGCACTGCCAGAAGCAGAGAGCCTCAGGCCCAACATGTCAGCGGTGATCCGGGTGATATTCCATACCGAGCCTTCAGCCCTTGTTGTGCCGGTAAACGTGGTACAGGAAGTGAATGGCGAGAAGGTAGTATATGTGGCTGATAAAACGGCCAACGGCGTAGTAGCCCGGAAGCAGGTAGTAAGCGTAGGTGGTGTATACGACAACCTTGCTCATATTAAAAGCGGTCTGCAACCCGGCGACAGTGTGATCACTTTCGGCTACCAGGGGCTTACCGAAGGAGAATTTGTTAAAATCTAAAACCGGCCTGGCGGCCCGGTCACCCCGACCGGGCTGCCACTATGCTGTAATCAATCTAGTATGAAGGACGTAGAAAAAGAATTTAAACCCACTAGCTGGTCGATAGATAACAAGGTGGCGATTTACGTGGCTACTATCATCATCTGTCTGGCTGGTATAATGACCTACAACCGCCTACCGAAGGAGAACTTTCCAGAGGTGGTGTTTCCGCAAATATATATCGCCACGATTTATCCTGGCGCAGCGCCTACTGATGTGGAAAATCTGGTGACAAAGCCTATTGAAAAGCAGGTAAAGTCGATTGCAGGAGTAAAAAAGATAACCAGCAACTCTGTTCAGGATTTTTCTAATGTGATCGTGGAATTTGAAACCGATGTGGATGTTGATGAAGCGAAACGCGAAGTACAAGAGGCTGTAGACAGGGCCAAACCGGATCTGCCGACCAATTTGCTGGACGATCCGCAGGTAATTGATATCGACATTTCGGAGATGCCCATCATGAATATCAACTTATCGGGGGACTATGACCTGCAGACACTGAAGAAGTATGCTGAACAAATGCAGGACCGCATTGAAACACTTCGCGAGATCCGGCGAGTGGACATGGTGGGTGCGCTCGACCGTGAAATCCAGATCAACGTGGATATGTTCAAGGCTGCTTCTGCCGGCGTGAGCATGGACGACATTGCCAATGCCATTGCTTACGAAAACATGATTGTATCGGGCGGGCAGCTTGCGGTAGACGGCATGAAGCGGTCTATCAGTGTAAATGGTGAATACAAGTCGGCTGAGCAAATTGCAAATACGGTAATTACTTCCATCAAAGGAGGCAAGATATACCTCAAGGATGTGGCGACAGTTGTAGACACCCACAAGGAGCAGGAGAGTTTTGCTCGCCTTGATCAGAAAAACGTGATCACCTTGAACGTGGTAAAAAGGGGAGGTGAGAACCTGATCAATGCCAGCGATCAAATTAACGAGATAGTTGCAGACTTCCAGGAGAATGTTTTGCCCCAGGGGGTAAAGGTGAACATCACAGCCGATCAGTCTGATGCTACAAGACTTACCCTGCACGACCTGATCAATACCATCATTATCGGATTTGTGCTCGTAACCATCATTCTCATGTTCTTCATGGGCGCCACAAACGCCATTTTCGTGGGGCTTTCCGTACCAATCTCTTCCTTTATCGCATTCCTGGTATTTCCGTCCATAGGGTTTGCTTTGAACATGATGACCCTGTTTTCGTTCCTGCTCGCTCTTGGAATAGTGGTGGACGACGCCATCGTGGTGATAGAAAATACACACCGTGTGTTTGACAATGGCAAAGTGCCCATTCGCAAGGCGGCAAAAATTGCAGCAGGCGAAGTTTTCCTGCCCGTACTTTCCGGCACGCTGGTAGTATTGGCACCCTTTGTGCCGCTGGCTTTCTGGCCGGGCACTATTGGCGAATTTATGTTCTATATGCCGGTTACGCTCATCATTGCCTTGCTTGCGTCGCTTTTTGTGGCGTACATCATGAACCCGGTTTTTGCCGCCGATTTCATGAAGCCGCACGACCATGGGCATGACGGGCCAAAATTTAGCAGAGGCTATAAGGTAACGGCTATCATTTTCCTGGCACTAGCACTGGTGTGGTATGTAACCGGCTCAGTCGGCGTTGGAAACTTTACCGTGTTTATCTTCGCAATTTATTCGCTCCATCGCTTTGTGCTGGAGAAAGTGATATCCGACTTCCAAACCAAAGGCTGGCCGAAGGTTCAGCGTGGCTACGAAAAGATGCTTGCCTGGTGCCTGCATAGCTGGAGACCGATAGGTGTTTTTGTTGGGGTTATATTTCTCTTCATCTTTTCTATCATATTCACGGCCATTCGTCAGCCTCCGGTAGTGTTCTTCCCGCAGGGCGATCCCAACTTCGTTTATACCTACATCAGGATGCCTATTGGCACCGATCAGGAGGTAACGGACTCGATCACACAGATTGTGGAGAACAGGGTAATTGAAGTGGTTGGAAGAGACAACCCGATTGTGGAATCGGTGATCTCCAACGTGGCAGTAGGTGCGGCCGAGGATATGTTTTCCGGCAATAATGCGCAGCCTCATTTGGGCAAGGTAACAGTCGCTTTTGTAGACTACGCCAGCAGAAATGGAGAATCGACGAAAGAATATTTGGCCAGGATCCGGGATGCGGTGCAGGGTGTCAAGGGCGCGGAGATTTCGGTGAACCAGGAGGCTAACGGTCCTCCCACAGGCAAGCCGATCAATATCGAAATTGCGGCCGACGATTTTGATGTGCTGGTTGCGGCAGCCGATAAGGCTAAAAGATACCTCGATTCGCTGCAGATTCCCGGGGTAGAAGAGCTAAAATCTGACTTTGAAAGCAGCAAACCTGAAATTGTCATCAACATTGACAGGGAAAAGGCGAACCGGGAGGGGATCTCCACGGCCCAGATAGGAGGCATACTCAGAACGGCGATTTATGGATCTGAAATTTCCAAGTTCCGTGATAACAACGAGGACTATCCCATTCAACTGCGTATTAAGGAGTCGCAGAGAAACGATATCAACACATTGATGAACCTTCCTATCACCTTCCGTGATATGACCATGGGTGGAGCCGTAAGGCAGGTACCTCTTTCGGCCATCGCTAAGATTGAGTACGCTAACAGCTATGCAGGTATCCGCCGGATCGACCAGAAGCGGGTGATCACCCTGTCTTCGAACGTGCTGACAAACTACAACCCTAACCAGGTGGTGGCCGACATCCAAAGGGGTTTGCAATCATTCTCTTATCCGGACGACGTAGAGATAAAGATGACCGGGGAACAGGAGCAGCAGCAGGAGACAATGGAATTTCTCGGGATTGCCGGCCTGGCTGCACTTGGACTGATCTTTATGATCCTGGTGATCCAATTCAACTCCACCAGCAAGCCGCTGATTATTCTCTCTGAAATAATATTCAGCATAATCGGCGTACTGATCGGATTCTCCCTGTTTAGGATGGAAATGTCTATTGTAATGTCCGGGGTGGGAATTATGGCACTGGCTGGTATCGTTGTCCGCAACGGCATATTGCTGGTGGAATTTACCGATCTGCTGATTTCGCAGGGATGGGAACTGAAAGCCGCCATTGTGGAGGCATCGAAAACTCGTATGACCCCCGTGTTGCTGACTGCCATGGCGGCCACTTTAGGCCTTATTCCCCTGGCAGTTGGGTTTAATATCGACTTCGTTACCCTGTTCACAGAACTCAATCCCCACATTTTCTTTGGAGGTGACAACGTAGTGTTTTGGGGGCCGCTGTCGTGGACCATCATCTTCGGATTGATCTTCGGAACCTTCCTTACGCTATTCCTTGTTCCGGTGCTTTACCTGGGAGCAGCAAGGCTGAAGGCCTGGGTTTTCAAGAAACGCAATGTGTCAGTGGAGCAGGAGGCCGTCTCGCTTTCTCATTAAACCGACTGGCGCTTTCAATAATAAGTCGCAGGGGGTCCGGATTTTTCCGCCCCCTGTTTAGTCTTAATGTATAAAAATGAATAAGGTTGTGTTTGTAATAGCGCTACTCCTTCTTTTGTTCGT
>CBFGTI010000226.1:0-8271 GCA_965651695.1 uncultured Imperialibacter sp.
TGAACGACCTTCCGGAGTCGCTGAAAGGCAGGGTGAAGGGTGGCGGTTCGTTAACTGCGCTTCCGATCATCGAAACACAGGCTGGCGACGTTTCTGCGTACATTCCAACCAACGTAATTTCGATTACCGACGGTCAGATATTCCTCGAAACCAACCTTTTCAACTCTGGTGTAAGGCCGGCCATTAACGTAGGTATTTCGGTATCGCGGGTAGGTGGTTCCGCGCAGATCAAGTCAATGAAAAAGGTTGCTGGTACGCTCAAACTCGACCAGGCGCAGTTCCGCGAACTGGAAGCCTTCTCGAAGTTTGGCTCAGACCTTGATGCGGCCACCAAGCTGGTGATTGACAGGGGTAGAAGAAACCAGGAAATTCTGAAGCAGCCGCAGTTCTCGCCTATGTCGGTTGAGCATCAGATCGCCATCATCTACATATCCACCAAGGGATTCCTTGACAAGGTGCCCATCGAAAGCGTAAAAGCGTTTGAGAAAGAGTACCTCACCTTGCTGAGTGCGCAGCACAAAGATGTGCTCGATATGCTTCGTGCGGGTAAGTTCGATGACAACATTACCAATACGCTGGTTGAAGTGGCGAAAAGCTTGCAAAAAAGTTATATATCCTAATTAAGAGAAAGTGGTGCCCTCCAGCTGCGGGGGTACCCAAATATTAGCAATATGGCGAACCTAAAGGAGGTAAAAAGCAGAATTCAGTCGGTTTCTTCTACACAGCAGATCACCAAGGCCATGAAAATGGTGGCGGCTGCCAAGTTAAGAAGGGCGCAGGATCGCATCGTACAGATGCGCCCCTATTCTGAAAAACTTTCCCGTATCCTCAGAAATGTATCGTCAGCTGTATCCGACGACCTGCAAAACGAATATGCTACCGAACGTGACGTTGAGAAAGTTGCCCTCGTGGTAATCTCTTCCGACAAAGGCCTGTGTGGTGCATTTAATTCATCGGCGTTTAAAGCCGCACTGGTTCTTCTGCAAACGAAGTACAAGGAGCAGCACCGGGCAGGCAACGTGGTAATAATACCTATAGGTAAGAAGGCCTACGAGTTTTTTAAAAAGCGAAACTACAATGTAGTAGATAAATACTGGGAAATTTTCTCCAGCCTTTCGTTTGACGAAGTTCGCCCGGCAGCAGAGTTTCTGATGGACGAATTTCGCAAAGGAAGCCTCGACAGAATCGAGCTGATTTACAACGAGTTTAAAAATGTAGCTACGCAGATCTTAAGGGTTGAACAGTTTTTACCTATTGCACAGATTGAAACGGAAGAAGAGGACAACGCCAAGGGACGTGCTATCGACTACATTTATGAGCCTTCACGTGAGTTTATAGTGAAAGAGCTTATACCAAAGTCGCTCAAAATTCAGCTATACAAGGCCACTTTGGAGTCTAATGCCTCTGAGCAGGGAGCCAGAATGACGGCCATGGGCCAGGCAACCGACAACGCCGGCGAGCTGCTGAAGGAGCTTAAGCTGATGTACAACAGAACCCGCCAGGCCGCTATTACAAAAGAAATACTCGAGATTGTTGGCGGCGCCGAGGCTCTAAAAAGCAGCTGATGATTAACTAAACAACGATTTTTTTGGCTCATGAGATCTCGTGGGCCTTTTTTATTTATGCGGGAATCGTTTTTTGGCGGACTATTGAAATACGGCAGCCTTGAAGTAGCCGCAGGCGCAATACTTATGTCGTCTGCTTTGGCCAGGGTATACCATGTTCAAATGCATTTGCCTGTTTATGTGGCGCAGTTTAGCGCGGTTTGGTTTATTTATCTCCTCGACAGGCTATTCGATGCGCGAAAGATCAAATACCCGGCGGTAAACCCCCGTCATTTGTTTTATCAGCAGCATCGCCAGCGGCTTTTATATGTGCTGGTGCTTGCCGGGTTGCCGGGTATAGTTTCTGTCCAATTTTTGCCGCTTCCGGTACTTACGTGGGGTTTTATGCTTATGGGGCTTTGTCTTTTGTACCTTATATGTGTTTACCTGTCGGATAAAAAGTTGCCAAAAGAGGTGCTGGTTGCAGTACTTTATACTTCGGGCGTTTCGCTGGCTCCCCGGGCTCTTGCCGCCAATGCCGCCGACATCCCCGATCTAATCATTTTCGCTGCTTTATTTCTGATTGCCTTTATTAACCTCGTGCTGTTTTCCCACTTAGAAAAGGAATACGATGTGCTGGACGGCCAGTCTTCATTTATAAGCCGGTTGGCTTCTCCTAAGCTGAATGCATTGGTTGGTGTATTGTTTGTTCTCGAATTTTTTCTGCTTGCCGGCATGTGGACGTTCAGGGCTATCGACGGTGTGCCGCAGTTGCTGGTGCTGCTTCTCGCTATGACCACCGTGCTGCTGGTGCTGCGCAAAAAAATGCATTCGTTTGCCAATCCTTTGGTTTTCCGAATGATAGCAGACGGCATATTTCTACTTCCGGCATTTTTACTCCTTTTGCAATGAGCAGCGGGTTCGACAGCATTGCCCCTTACTACGACAGGCTGGCCCGGCTTGTATTCGGAAACTCGATTGTAGCCTGCCAAAGCCATTTGGTACCGGCAGTAAAAAACGGAGGTAATGTACTTATTGTTGGCGGTGGAACGGGTGCCTTTCTGCCTGCACTGCTGCGTGACAAGCAAGATCTGCATGTCGACTTTGTTGAGCTGTCGGGCCCAATGATAAACCGGGCTAAATTAAGGCTCGGCAACGGGGCGTCTGTGAGTTTCATCCAGGCCAGCATCTTCGGGTTTGTGCCAAGCAGAAAGTACGATACGGTCTTTTTTCCCTTCTTCTTCGACCTGTTTGCGTCGGCTGAGGTAGAAAAACTCATTGCACAGATTACCACTTTTTGCACATCGGAGGCACAACTTTTAGTAGCAGAATTTGCTGTGCCGCCAAACTCACGGGGCTGGAAGCCGTTAGTAATGAAGCTGATGTATCTGTTCTTTAAATTTACATGCGGCATAACTGCCCGGCAATTGCCCGATTGGAAAACGGCCGTGCGGTCAGCGAAGTGGAACTTGAAAGAGGAAACCCTCTTTTTTCACGGAATGATGGGCTCATTCCATTTTGTGCGATAGCATTTTTTTTGCGGAGGACCTGTGTAGAGGAAACCTTCTGCTTTTTTCGATGTCCTTTATCTCGAAACCTAACTAAAATTGGATTCCGGAAGCTTAAGTATACAGGAATACCTGGTTATAAAAGGCCAGGAAGGAGACCGCCGGGCGATAAGCGAATTGTACAGGCTATATGCCAAAGCCATGTACAATATCTGTCGGCGTATGCTCGGCGATGAAGAAGAGGCCCGGGACGCCCTGCAAGATGCGTTTGTTGATGCCTTTGCCCATCTGGGCAAACTTCAGCAACCAAAAACATTTCCAGCATGGATAAAGCGCGTGGTAGTGAACCACTGCATTAATGCCCTGCGGAAAAAAAGGTTGTTTACTATCAGCATCGACGAACATAGCGACTGGATGGACGATCAGGAAGAGGATGATTACTATACGCGGATGGAAGCGGCCCGGATTATAAGCGCAATGGATAAAATTTCGGACGGCTGCCGCACCGTGATGAACCTGTACCTTTTTGAAGGGTACGACCACTCAGAAATCGGCGAAATTCTTGGGATCTCCGAGTCTGCATCCAAGGCTCAGTATTGCAAAGCGAAGGGGAAGATAAGAGAACTGCTGGGGGTGGAAAAAATTAAAGTAGCCAACCAATGACAGATTACTTAAAAGACAGAATTACCCGTGACCGTAAAGATTTTGATCTCTACGAAACAGATTTTGATCTGGCATGGGGAGAAATTGACGAAAAGCTCGACAAATTGTCGGGAGTCACGAAAATTGTGGCGCAGGAGCGGAGCCTGTGGCCAAGGATAGCCGCCGCTGTTGCACTTGTTTTAGCGGCCACGGTTGTGCTGCTGTGGCAGTTAAGCAAACCGGCCTCGCAATCGCATCCCACGCTTTCGATGGTTTCGGTGGAGATGGCCGAAACTGAGCAGTACTATGCAATGATGATTTCAGAAAAAATGAGTGAAATAGAGGCGAATGGCAAATGGATCGACCAGGAAGTAATTGGGGACTTGAAGGCCCTCGATCAGGCATACAACGAGCTAAGGAATGACTTGACCGACAACATGGACAATGAGGGAGTAATTAATGCCATGATTATTAATTATAAAATTAAGCTGGAGGTCCTTGACAGGATTCTGGCTCAAATAAAGGAGGCTAAAAATGAAGCAGAAAGTAGCGGGTCATCTCTTTAGGGGAGTAATAGTGTGCTGCTTGTTGTTAGCAGCGCAGGTGGCCACCGGGCAAGATGAGACAAAGCTTACCAGGAATATAAGCAGGCAGTTTAAAGTACCGGAAGACATTACCGTAGATGTAAACAATAAGTACGGGCGGGTAGTGGTGAAATCGTGGGCAAGAGACTCAGTAATGGTATCAATTGAGGTGGCTGCCTACGCCAAAGACTCGAAAACAGTGCAGAAGATGATGGAGCGGGTGGAGGTGGACTTCAGCAACATGGGCTCTTTTTTAACCGTAGAAACCGTGCTTGACCGCGGCACAGGCACTTTCAAAGAGCTGATGAATACAGTGGGCGACTATTCGAAAACGCTGGTAAGCAAAAACAAACTCACTGTGGACTACGAGATAACCGTGCCGGAGAATGCCACGCTGTACCTCGACAACAAGTTTGGAAATGTTTTCATTGGCGACCATGGCGGGGCTGTTAAACTGACGCTTGCCCATGGCGACCTTAAGGCAAACGAGCTGAAGGGAAATGCTGTGCTTAACCTCAGCTTTGGCAAGGCAACCATACGCAAAATGCAGGAAGCAGAGCTCATGCTAAAAGCCGCGCAGGTTCACATTCAGCAGGCGCGAAGCATTCGGCTGGAGTCGATGACTTCAGAGCTGAGAGTGGATGGTGCACTGTCTGCCAGGATAGATTCGCGGAACGATAAGCTTCACTTTCAGAAGATCGGGTGGATAAGCGGTAAGGGCATGTTTACCGACTGGACGCTGGGAGAAGTGCAGGAAACGCTCGATCTCGACGTAAACTACGGGCAGCTGACTGTACTGCAATTGCACAAGGATTTTGCAAGCGTAAGGCTAAACAGCAAATA
Source organism: uncultured Imperialibacter sp. (assembly GCA_965651695.1). Lineage (GTDB taxonomy): Bacteria > Bacteroidota > Bacteroidia > Cytophagales > Cyclobacteriaceae > Imperialibacter. The sequence goes on from CBFGTI010000226.1 coordinate 5,122, forward strand.
CACCGATGTTGATGTAACCCTCGATCCGGGAAGCTGGGTTAATCTGGACATAAAAGCCGAACAAGAGAAAATTTTTATTCCCGCCAATTGGATTCCACTACTGCAAAACAATCCGGTGCCCGGCAAAGAAGGGTATGTACAACTAACTGGACCCGTAGGCAGGAGCAATTCGAAACAGGGGCTAATGCAGCTCGACCTGCAGGGAGCTTCCGTTACTTTTCATTACCAGGAAGCACTACCATTTACCAAGAATTAAATTCGAATGAAGAAACTGTTACGCCTGACATTTTTTGCGGCAATTGCTTTTTCACCGGAGCTTTGTGCCGCTCAAAGCGCTCCTCAGGAATATTCTCAGTCGGCGGGAGTACGTTTTGGATCTACCACGGCGCTTAGCTACAAGAAGTTTCTTGTAACAGAAGAGGCTATTGAAATACTTATCAGCGGACGTAGGGATGGCCTGCAGCTTACAACAATGTATGTATTTCATGAGCCAATGCAGCTGGCTTTTTCGCCAAATTTTTACGCCTATTATGGTGCAGGGGGGCACTTTGGCTACGAGAAGCGAAGAGACATGGCAAAAGTATTGATTGGCCCCGAGGGCGACAGCTTTGAATATGAACAGGAGACTTTTTTTGTAATGGGTGCCGATTTCCTGATCGGCGTGGAATACCGGTGGCTGGCTGCTCCTATTACCATTTCATTTGACGTCAAGCCCTACTTCGACTATATCGGCATGCGCAAGGTCGATTCAAGATTTTGGGATTCAGCAATCTCTTTCAAGTATATTTTTTAAAGCGGATGGCAAAACATAAACTATTGGCAACAGCGTGGTTCTGTTTTATAGCGGCAAGTGCATTTGGCCAGGTCGAAAATCCAGAACAGGTTAAGTCGCTGTTTAGCAAGGAAAACGACATAAAGGGTTTTGGTGGCATCGACCTAAACGTAACAGACGTGTACAAAGAAAGGTCGCTTATGCTGGGTGGCTACGGTGGCGCCATCATCAACAAACACGTAATGTTTGGGCTGGCAGGCTATGGGATGACGACCCAAAACCAATTTGCTGACGAAACAGGCAGGAACCTCAACATTGAGGGCGGATACGGTGGCCTGTATCTCGGCGCCATCATTGCCCCAAACGAAGTAGTGCATGTATCGCTGCCGGTAGTGTTTGGAGCGGGGGCGCTACATATTATCGATAAGTCATACTTTCCATTTGCTGCCGACAAAGAATATGTGCTTGAATCGACGGCGTTTTTTGTAGTGAAACCTACTTTACAGCTGGAGGTTAACATCACTTCTTTTTTACGAGTAGGTGTGGGTGCATCTTACCGGCTGGTAAAAGGCTCGGATTTGCTCAACATTTCCGACGAAGAGCTGACCAGCTGGGGCGGTACCTTCTCGGTTCGAATGGGACGTTTTTGAGCTGACTTGACCTTAGCTAAGACCGCCGCTGCCATCGGTTTTGTTTTACCAGCGCCACAAACCGCGGCCCAAATATGGAACAGCCCACCCCGGCAACGAGCGCCACTGCTAATGAAAATATGCCGTCGACGAGCGTTAAAGTTCCTGCTTTAATGTAAATGGCGGCTATTCCACCGTTGAAGTAGATTAAAAACACACTGACAAACCATTCAATTCGATGTGGCCGTTGCGGCGTCATTGCCCTTTACGAAAATTGTAAAAAAACTTTGCTGTTGAGGGAAAATGCCTGCTAACAGGTGCGGTACCTGTTAGCAGGCTAAAACTGTTTATAGAAAGTACAAGGGCTAGTTCATCACCACCTCGTAAGCCACCACCTGGTTGCCAAAAAATGTAGGCACCAACAGCAGGCTCTGATCCTCCACAATCTCAATATCTGCCGCATTGGCACCATCCGCTTTGGTATCCAGCACTTTGGTTCTTTCCCAACCGGAAGTGATAAAATACACTTCACCGTTCCAATTCGACACAAGGTAGTCGTCGCCAAGCTTTACGATGCCATCGCCGCCGGGAATCGAATCTACCACCATGTCAACCTGCTTATTTTCCAGTCCGATTGTTTTGAAGTTACCTTCACCAAAAGTTGCCAGCATTAGCCTGTCGTCTTCGGCGTACAAGCCGTTCGGTCCACCGAGGGCGTCTCCTTCGGTCCACTGGCTCACCGCTCCATTGTTCAATGCGAAGATTTTGTTGGTACCCGAATCACTTATGTACACCGTTCCGTCGTCACCCACGGTAATGTCATTCAGAAATTGAGCGCCTTCCACGGCAAACCTGTTGGAGATCTTATTTGCCTTTGTATCTATTTCCACCACTTCGGTAATATTGGTTACATAAAGCTTGTCGCCTACCATACCCATGCCTTTGGGTGCATCAAGGCCGGTAATCCATTTATTTTCGGTTATAGTGCCGTCCAGCCCAACTTTGGCGATAAAGCCGTCGCCGTCTTTTGCATCGGGCGGCACTGCTCCAATACAGGCCACGTACAGTACGCCATTTGTTTTGTCATGATAAACCGACTCGGGTGTTGTAAGTGTAGTGTCAGTTTCCCATTTCTTTACCAGCGAAACGGTTTTCTTTGACGGTGTTTCCATTACTGCTTCTTCTGTTTTCTTTTCACCGCTCTGGCATGCGGCAAGTGCCATAGCCGCCACGCCAATACTTAGCATGCTTAATTTGTTCATAAGTTGATTTTAGATTGTTTACGATTTTGGGATTTGAGATAAAAATACCACAAAATATCCAAAAAGGCAGTTTTCAAAGTATTTGAAAAGGGCAATTGCATTTAAAATCTTGTCTTCGAAATTCTTCTTTTTTTACCCTGCCGGGCGGCCCGTTCCACGTCGGCCTACCCCTAAAGGGAAAAGAAGAATTTCAAAGCCGTTGCGGCCGGCTAGGCTCACCCTTCAGGGCAGCCGACGTGGAACGGGGTAAATAAACGGCTTTGAAATTTTATTTCACGAATCTGTTTTAAATGCAATTGCCCTGGGCTTTTCCCGGGAAGGAACGGTTGTAAAATCATTTTTACGTATTTTGCGCTTCAACATTTCAATAAAGCACTTGGAAAAGCTATACAACATTTATTTCGACAAAAACCTCGATGCCGTTGTAATGGAATGGTCGGGGTATGCCAAGCGTGAAGAGTTTAGGGCCGGCACCGAAATGATGCTG
>CBFGTI010000227.1:0-8135 GCA_965651695.1 uncultured Imperialibacter sp.
AAACACATGCAACTAATATACTCCCCTCCCCGCAAGCAATGGCCTGAGCTAATTCAGCGGCCGGCACAGGACCCCGAAAAGCTTGAGAAGGTAGTGCGGCCGATATTGGAGAAGGTAAAAAAGTTTGGCGACAAAGCCTTGCGAAAATATGCGCTGGAGTACGACCACGTAGAGCTGGAGGAATTGTTTGTTTCAGCAGAGGAATTAGAAAATGCGGCATCCAAAGTAAGCCCGAGCCTGAAGGATGCGATAAATACGGCAAAAGCCAATATTGAGAAGTTTCACCTGGCTCAAAAAGAAAGTGCGTATGAGCTTGAAACAATGCCCGGTGTGCTGTGTAGCCGCAGAAGCATACCCATAACCCGGGTGGGCCTGTACGTACCCGGCGGCACGGCCCCGCTGTTTTCCACGGCGCTTATGCTGGGCATACCCGCTAAAATAGCAGGGTGCAAAGAGATAGTCATTGCTTCGCCAACCGACACCACGGGCCATGTCAACTCCACTGTTTTGTATATAGCACACCTGCTCGGCATTACCAGGGTGCTGAAGGTAGGAGGTGCCCAGGCGATAGCGGCTATGGCTTATGGTACCGAAACGGTGCCTAAAGTGGATAAGATCTTTGGTCCGGGCAACCAGTTTGTAACGGCCGCCAAGCAAATGGTAAGCCGCGATACTGTAGCTATCGACATGCCGGCGGGCCCTTCGGAAGTGCTGGTGTTTGCCGATAAAAACACCGAACCCTCGTTTGTGGCGGCCGATCTGCTGTCGCAGGCGGAACACGGCGCCGACAGCCAGGTGATGTTTGTAACCTCGAGCAAAAGAATGGTAGAAGCAGTGGCGCAGGAGGTAGAAAGGCAACTGCAGCTGCTGCCCCGCAAAGACATGGCAGCCAAGGCGCTGGAAAACAGTCGTACTATCTACTTCGAAGACAAGGAGGTAGCCATGGAGTTTATTAATGCCTACGGGCCCGAGCACCTGATTTTGTCGCTGCGGGAAGCTGATAAGTATGCAGAAATGGTGGAGAATGCCGGCTCTGTATTTATTGGCAACTACACGCCGGAGTCGGCAGGCGACTACGCTTCGGGCACCAACCACACACTGCCTACCAACGGGTGGGCGAGGGCCATGGCTGGTGTGTCGGTCGATAGCTTTGTGAAAAAGGTAACCTTTCAGAAAATTAGCAGAGAGGGCCTGAAGAAGCTGGGACCGGCGATTGAGGCGATGGCATCGGCCGAAAAACTGGAAGCCCACCGCATGGCTGTTACCGTTCGTTTACAAAAAATTATAGAAGAAGATGGCGTTTGATCCATACAAAATACTACGAAAACACCTGCTCGAATTGAAGCCCTACTCTTCGGCAAGGGATGAGTATACGGGCAAAGAAGGCGTGTTTCTGGATGCCAACGAGAATCCGTACGGCTCGGCCGGGTTGGAAACCAGCTACAACAGGTATCCCGACCCTTACCAGCACGAAGTAAAGCAAGCCATTGCCGCTGTAAAAAACGTGGATCCCGAATCCATTTTTCTTGGAAACGGAAGCGACGAACCCATAGACCTGCTCATCAGGGCATTTTGTGAGCCCGGTTCCGACTGTGTTATTACCGTTCCGCCTACCTATGGCATGTACGAGGTGAGCGCGGGGATCAACAACGTAAAGAACATCAAGGTGCCCTTGAAGGAAAACTTTCAGTTGGATGTAAAGGCGGTGCTTTCCGCCGTTGGGCCCGAAACCAAGATCTTATTTCTCTGCAGCCCCAACAACCCAACCGGCAACCTGCTAAGAAAAGAAGATGTGCTGATGCTGCTGCACGACTTTCCCAACATGGTGGTAATAGACGAAGCCTACATTGACTTTGCCGCTGACAACGGGTTTTTGCCTCACCTGCACAAATTCCCCCACCTGGTGGTGCTGCAAACCTTTAGCAAAGCCTGGGGAATGGCCGGATTACGACTGGGAATGGCCTTTGCCAGCCCTGAAATTATCAGAATACTGAATAAGATAAAGCCTCCGTACAACATTGCCGCGCCTACGCAGCAACTGGCACTGCGAGCGCTGCAGAACGTAGTGGCCAAGGAGAAAATGGTGGCCGATATACTTGAGCAGCGGTTCCTGCTGGAAGACGGGCTCAGGGCGCTTGCACTGGTGGAGGAGGTGTACCCGACCGACGCTAATTTTTTACTCGTGAGAGTGCCGCAGCCGAAGGAAACATACCAGTACCTGGTAGACCAGAAGGTGATTGTGAGAGACCGCAGCAATGTGATTCATTGCCACGGGTGTCTTAGAATAACCGTGGGCACCGCAACAGAAAACAGGGCACTACTCGAAGCGCTGGGAAAAGTTAACGCAGACAAATTATTAAGCCGATGAAGAAGGTACTTTTTATTGACCGCGACGGGACCATCATTGTGGAGCCGACAGACAATTTTCAGGTAGACTCGCTGGAAAAGCTGCGATTTATTCCCCATGCAATCTCCAACCTGCGTAAAATAGCCGAAGAGCTGGACTATGAGCTGGTGATGGTAACCAACCAGGACGGGCTGGGTACCGACAGCTTACCGGAAAAAGACTTCTGGCCCGCTCACAACATGATGATGGATATCCTCACAGGCGAGGGGGTGCATTTTGCTGCTGTGCACATCGACCCTAGCTTTGAGCACGAAAACTCCCCAAACCGCAAACCGGGCATAGGTATGCTCACGCAATACATTAGCGGCGACTATGATTTGGCGGGTTCTTATGTAATAGGAGACAGGAAAACAGATGTACAGCTGGCAAAGAACCTTGGCACCAAAGCCATTTTTATAGGCACGGAGCCGGATGCTGATGTGGCATTAACCACAACAAACTGGGACGAGATTTACCGGTTTCTGAAAATGCCGCCGCGCATAGCCGAAGTAAAGCGAACTACAAAGGAAACAGACATCTCCATCAAGTTGAATCTCGACGGTACCGGCCAAACCAGGATGAGCACCGGGCTTGGCTTCTTCGATCATATGCTCGACCAGCTGGGTCGCCACTCAGGCTGCGACCTGGAGGTGACCGTGAAAGGTGACCTGCACATCGACGAGCACCATACCATTGAAGATACGGCGCTGGCATTGGGCGAGGCTTTCAGGAAAGCGATTGGCGATAAGAAAGGAATTAGCCGCTATGGTTTTATGCTGCCAATGGACGACTGTCTGGCACAAGCTGCCATCGACTTTGGCGGCAGGCCATGGCTGGTGTGGGATGCCGAATTTAAGCGCGAGAAAATCGGCGACATGCCCACCGAAATGTTCTACCATTTCTTCAAGTCCTTTTCCGATACTTCACTGAGCAACCTCAACATCAAAGCCGAAGGAGCCAACGAACATCATAAGATTGAAGCGATGTTCAAAGCGCTGGCCCGTGCAATTAAGATGGCTATCGGCAGGGATATGAACTCGCTGAATATGCTACCCAGCACAAAGGGGGTGTTGTGAGAAGGGAAACTTCCCGAAAGCTTTATCGTTTTCGGGAAGTTTATGCACAGCTGCTAAATCAGCTCCGCCTCTCTCTTTAGTACTTTGTCCAGCACCATGTCCTTATCCAGCTTCTTGGTGCAGAAGAACCAGTCTTTACACTCCAGGCCTTCAACTTCGCCATCCATGCGCTCTTTGGCCACGCCGCACGATCCGGCCGGCGAAATAATAACGTCGTCGCCGGGCTGCCAGTCGGCAGGGGTAGCTACACCAAACGCATCGGAAGTTTGCAGGGCTACTACTACCCGGTACAACTCGTCGAAGTTGCGGCCAAGGCTAAGTGGATAGTAGATAATAGCACGGATAACGCCTTTGGGATCAATAAAAAAGACCGCTCTCACCGCTTGCGTGGTACTCTCGCCGGGTTGAATCATACCGTACTTTTTGGCCACATTCATGGTAATGTCTTCAATGAGTGGGAATTTAACATCCACATCGCTCATGTCCTTGAATTCAATCTTTTCCTTTATAGTACGAAGCCAGGCTATGTGGCTGTACAAGCCGTCGACGGAGAGGCCCACCAGCTTGCAGTTGGCCTGCGCAAATTTTGCTTCCTGCGTGGCAAAGGTCATAAACTCCGAGGTGCACACCGGTGTAAAATCAGCCGGATGGCTGAAGAGAATCACCCAGCTTCCCTGGTAGTCGGCCGGGAAGTTTATTTCGCCCTGGGTGGTTTTGGCTGTAAATGCCGGCGCTTTGTCGCCAATTCGCGGCATGGCCACCGCTTCCTGATTTAATGTCGTTTCCATGTTATTTAATTGTTTTCAGTGCTCCGATTGAAGAGCACTGAAGGTAGCACGGAAGTATGGCTTTGGCAGTGACGGAGGTCACACACGAGCTGGGATTTTCGTCACCCCGAATCAGGAGTGGTGGCTGCTACTTTTTCATTCTGGCGTATGCCCGCACCGGAAAGGTGCCAACACCTTTGAATTTGGGAGGTACTGCGCTGAATACAAAGCCGTCTTGCGGCAGCTTTTCCAGGTTGCACATGTGCTCCACAATGAGGATTTCGGCGCCAAGCAGGGTGGAATGAACGGGCCGGCTGTTTTTCCGGGTATCGTCGATGTTGTGGCTGTCGATGCCCACCAGCTTCACCTGGCACTCGCGGAGGTACTCAGCGGCGTCTTGCGTCAGGTAGGGATGTCCGCTAAAGTAGGCTTCTGTGTTCCAGTGCGTGGCCCAGCCAGTATGCACCAGCACCGCCCTGTTTCTTATTTCTTTTTTTTTGAAAAAGTCGACGCCTATTTCTGTTGAACCCACCGCACTGATGGCAATGCCTTCCAGCTCGGCGAATGCTTCGAGTGCAGTTTCCGAAAGGTCTTTGCCATGCTCATAGCGGTGAAACGGACAGTCGACATACGTACCGGTATTGGCTACCATTTCAATTTTACCGATCTGGAAAGTGGTACCGTCTTCATACATTCCTTTCGACTTCTCACGGCTCAGATAGTCGCATACGATGGGTGCAGGCAGGCCTTTGTAGGTAACCAAGCCATCGAAAATGGTGTGGCTGAGGTCGATGAGCACCTCATTGGTCGCCAGATTTATCGCTTTACGCTTATGTGCTTCGGTAATGTAGTGCTTGTTGAGAATGCTGACCTTGCCCACCATCAGCAGCCGCAAATCTTCCACAATGTAATCGGCCAGCTCATTATCGGAGATTTCATCCCCCGCTATATCGAGCCGGAAGTCCTGCCCCTGGATGCCGCCACCATTGGTGAACTGAATATCGAAATCGAAGACTACTCTTTTTTGCATATTGGTGTCTTAATGCGTTTCTAAATCTCCTTTTTTATACATCCCGGCCCAAAAGATACCATCAATTTCTTCGGAACTCATTTTTTTGAGTGCACCTGCTTTAGCCAAATCAGTTATCAATGCTTTATCCTCTTCCCTTCCAGACTGACTTGATAAGAAATGTTGATTGTCTAATTTGAAGAACAGATATATCACAGTGTCTTTTTTATGAATCAGATAGACGGAGGAATCAGTATACCCCCATTTACCCTGCTCGGTAGCGGGCCAAATGGAATAATGACCATAGCGCTTAGTGCGATAGCTGCCATTCTGCCTCAACTCAAGAGATTCACTGAACCATCCATCTGAAATGTTCCACATACCCTCGATATCGCCCCGAGTAACTGCAACCTGATATGTTGTGGAAAAAGCATTCCAAAGCGAGTCGTAGCTTTCACCTGCAATATCCTGGCAGGAAACCTTGATCGGGCTAATTAGAAATATTATAATCAAATACTTCATCAGAGCAATCTTAGGCATATTTACTTTATTTCCCACCCATCAAAATCATTTCTATATTCTGGCTCCTCCGTTATGGGTTTAGTACCTTACATCCCGGTTTTTCAAAGCAACACCTTTTTTCTTTATATGGAAAATACTTTTGACGCCATCGTAATCGGTTCGGGCATTTCAGGGGGCTGGGCAGCCAAGGAGCTGTGCGATATGGGACTGAAAACGCTGGTACTGGAGCGGGGTCGCGATGTGGTCCACAATAAGGATTACCCCACGGCCCATCTGCTTCCATGGCAACTGGAGCACCGGGGCGCCGTAACCCGCGCCTACAAAGAAGCCAATCCGCTCATCAGCAAGGCGGCAGGCTTTGGCGAAGACACCAAACATTTCTTTATACAGGACAAAGACCACCCCTATGTGCAGGAAAAGCCCTTCGACTGGATCAGAGGTTACCAGGTTGGTGGTAAGTCGCTTACATGGGGCAGGGCCACCCAGCGTTGGAGTAAGTACGAGTTTACCGCGCCTGAACGCTTCGGCTATGGCATGAACTGGCCCATTGGCTATGACGATGTGGCGCCCTGGTACTCGCATGTGGAGGAGTTTATGGGCGTTTGCGGCACCCGCGATGGCATTGAGGCCATGCCCGATGGTGAGTTTCTGTCTCCGTTTCAGTTCAACTGCGTGGAGCAGCACATGAGCGACAAGATAAAGGAACATTTCCCCAACCGCCACATGGTGCATGCCCGCTGGGCCCATATTACGCAGCCGAAGGACATCCACATTCAGCAGGGCCGGGGCCAGTGCCAGGCTCGCAACCTTTGCATGCGCGGCTGTCCGTTTGGGGGCTATTTCAGTTCGGTGTCTTCCACGCTGCCCTGGGCCGACAAAACCGGCAACCTCACTATAAGGCCTCACTCGGTGGTGCATTCCATTCTCTACGACGAAGCTACAGGCAAGGCGAGCGGGGTAAGAATAATTGATGCCAACACTAAAGAAACTATTGACTACAGCGCACGGGTCGTTTTTGTTAACGCCTCGGCGCTCAACAGTGTACTGGTAATGCTCAACTCCCGCTCCAACCGCTTTCCCAATGGCTTGGGCAACGACAACGGCTTGCTTGGTAAGTACGTCGGCTTCCACAACTACCGTGGCTTTGCCTATGCCGATATGCCAGGCTTTACCGACAAATACTACTACGGCCGCAATCCCACAGAGCCCATCATTGCCAACTTCCGCAACCTGAAAGAGCGTGATACGGATTTCGTGGGAGGCTATACTATTTTCACTGGTGCACACCGCTCAAGGGGCAAGGAATACAACGGTCCGCCGATAGGGAAGGCTTACAAAGAGTCGCAAACGGAACCGGGCGGCTGGCATGTGTATATGTATATGCAGGGCGAAACCATTCCGAAGGAGAGCAACCACGTGCGGCTGAGCGAAACGGAAAAAGACCAGTGGGGAATTCCGCTGCTGGTGACTTCGGTGGGATACGACGACAACGACGAGAAGATGGTGCAGGACTTTCTCACCCAAAGCCGGCTGATGATGGAAAAGGCGGGCTGCGAAAACATAAGCACCAGCGACAGCAAACAGGCACCAGGCCTCGACATTCACGAAATGGGCGGTGCGAGGATGGGCAAAGATCCGGCAAAATCCATCCTGAACGAATGGAACCAGGTGCACAGCTGCAAAAATGTATTTGTAACCGACGGGGCATGTATGACCAGCACCGGCAACCAAAGCCCGTCCATTTTGTACATGGCATTAACAGCCCGTGCCGCCAATTACGCAGCGGAGGAGTTCAAAAAAGGAAATTTATAGTTATGAACAGAAGAGAAGCTTTATCAGCAACGGCGTTTTTGCTTGGCGGCACCATAGTGGGTGCTCAGGCATTTCTAACGGGCTGCAAACAGGCTGCGCCAAAAGAAGGTCTTTTTAGTGCCAGCGACATTTCCTTTCTCGATGAGGTGGGCGAAACCATCCTGCCGGCTACCGACTCTCCGGGAGCAAAAGCAGCGAAAATTGGCGACTTTATGAGGTTAATCGTAACTGACTGCTATACCGAAGCTGAGCAGAAGGTGTTTTTGGAAGGAATTGAGAAGCTAAACCGGGCCAGCCGCGAAATGAACAGCGACGACTTTCTGAATACCACGGCCGAGCAAAAGGAAAGGCTGCTGGTTGCATTGCACGAGCAGGCAACTGCATTCGACCAAAACAAAGCAGCAGACGCCCCTCCGCATTATTTTACCATGATGCATCAGCTCACGAATTGGGGTTATTTTAGCTCAGAACCGGGAGCAACCAAGGCTTTGAGGTATATTCCCGTGCCCGGCAGGTGGGAGGGGTGCGTGCCTTACAAAGAAGGGGAGAGGGCGTGGGCTTGA
>CBFGTI010000228.1:0-8115 GCA_965651695.1 uncultured Imperialibacter sp.
GCATTTCGGCGTGTGCAGTAACGTCGGTAAGCCGCTCGGTGTGATTGTACCCTTTGGCGATTACCTGATTTTTGCAGACAATTACGGCCCCCACAGGAATTTCGTCTTCGTCGTACGCCTTCTGAGCTTCCCGAAACGCCAGCTTCATAAAGTGCTCATCACTAAAAACACTGAGGCCGGTCATTTAAAGTTCTTTTTCACAACAACGCTTTGCATTATTTCTGGTGCTGTTTTTTTCCATTTCCCCATATTGGCCAGAGGACAGGAGAGATTGAACACCAGCGTGTTATTGTTGATAATGGTATATTGGATGTAATTATAGGTACGCAACGGTGTGTCGTTGGAAATGGCGTCCTGATCGGGCCGAACCATGGCCGTGAACTCAAATACTGCAAAGCGGCGCCCGTTGATTTCCTCCAACTCCTCTTTGGAGAAGGTGACCTCGTCGTATAACGCCATGATGTTGGCCTTATAAAAGTCTTTCAGGATATCGAGATCACCTTCGCTCCACTGGTTGTAAGCGCGATTTACACCAAAGTCTGCACTAATGGCGTAGTCGGTGTATAAAGCCATGGGTCGGCGGGTGTAGACATATTTGCTGGCGATTTCCTGCTCCGTCATTGGCCGGAAATCGGCGGGTAAACTCACGGTGATGTGGTCTGTAACTTTTACCGGCTTTAGCTGTGCCAAAGCGGTCATGTAAAGTAGCAGGCAACCGGTTGTGAATAAATATCTCATAAAAATTATGGTGAGCTCACGTTTGGGTGTTCGTATCAAAAGTAGGAAAATATTAATTGATCTTCGAAAATTAGCATGCATCTGGCGGCCGCCAATAACAGCTTTTTGAGGAAAGTATTGCTAACTTTGCCTCCCGAATTTCAAAAAAAACTGATAACGATGCTTCGAACTCACACTTGTGGCGAACTAAGGCTGGAGAATAAAGGAACAACCGTGACACTGTGCGGATGGGTGCAACGCCTTAGAGACAAGGGCGGTATGGTATGGATTGACCTGCGCGACAGGTATGGCGTTACCCAGCTAATGTTTGACGAAAGCAGCACTGCCGGCGACTTGCAGGAAATGTCGAGAAAAGTGGGTAGAGAGTTTGTGCTGAAGGCCACAGGTGAGGTAATAGAACGGGTTTCGAAAAATGCGAAGATTCCGACGGGTGATATCGAAATAAGGGTTACACAGCTTGAGATACTGAACCCTTCAAAGGTTCCGCCTTTTATTATTGAAGACGAAACCGACGGGGGCGACGACCTGCGGATGAAGTACCGCTACCTCGACCTTCGAAGAAATATTGTGAGGAGCAACCTGGAGTTGCGCCACCGGATGATGCAGTACACCCGTCGCTACCTCGATAGCAAAGCTTTTATCGAAGTGGAAACACCGGTGCTAATAAAATCCACTCCCGAAGGTGCGAGGGATTTTGTGGTGCCTTCGCGCATGAACCCCGGTGAATTCTATGCGTTGCCTCAGAGCCCGCAAACATTTAAGCAGCTGCTGATGGTTTCCGGCTTCGACAAGTATTTCCAGATAGTAAAGTGCTTCCGCGATGAGGACCTGCGGGCAGACCGGCAACCGGAATTTACCCAAATCGACTGCGAGATGTCGTTTGTGTCGCAGGAAGATATCCTTGGGATGTTCGAAGGGCTGGTGAAATTTCTGTTTAAAGAGGAGAAGGGGCTGGAATTTGAAAGTTTTCCTCGGATGACCCATGCCGAGGCTATGACGAAATACGGCAGCGACAAGCCGGATATCCGCTTTGGGATGGAGTTTGTAGAACTAACTGAGCTGGTGCAGGGAAAAGGCTTCCAGGTATTTGACGCTACCGAACTGGTAGTAGGCATTTGTGCCAGAGGTTGCGCTGAATACACCCGCAAAGAGCTCGATGCGCTCACCGACTTCGTGCGGCGTCCGCAAATCGGAGCTAAAGGGCTGGTGTATGTGAAATACAACACAGATGGAACTATCAAGTCTTCTGTTGATAAATTTTACTCCGAGGATCAGTTGAAAGAATGGTGCACGGCAGCGGGTGCTGAGGCGGGCGATCTGCTGTTGATTTTGGCTGGTGGCAAAGAGCACACCAGGAAAGCAATGAACGAATTGCGGCTGGAAATGGGCAATAAGCTAGGCCTGCGCGACAAAAACACGTTTAAGCCGCTGTGGGTGCTCGATTTTCCGTTGTTGGAGTGGGACGAGGAGACGAAAAGATACCATGCAATGCACCATCCTTTTACCTCGCCAAAAAAGGAGGACATGAAACTGCTGGACACCAACCCGGGTGCGATAAGAGCCAATGCCTACGACATGGTGATAAATGGGGTGGAAGTAGGTGGTGGCTCCATCCGTATTCACGATAAAACTACACAGCAGCTCATGTTTAAGCTGCTTGGCTTTACAGAAGAAGAAGCAAAGAAGCAATTTGGGTTTCTGATGGACGCCTTTGAGTATGGTGCACCTCCGCATGGTGGCATCGCATTTGGGTTCGACAGACTGTGTTCGCTTTTTGGCGGAGCCGATTCCATCCGCGACTTTATCGCTTTCCCGAAGAATAATTCGGGCAGAGATGTGATGATCGACTCGCCGTCTACAATTTCGGAAGAACAACTGAAGGAGTTGAAAATCAAAACCGTTGAGTAAACGCCGGCAGTTTCTTTTTCAAGACCCCGCGTTCAGGATGGCCTATAGCCTATGGCTGGCCGGGCCAAAGCTTGCATGCAAAAAGATTTTTTTGATAGCGTTGCTCTGGGCGTTTCAGTCGGCAACATTGGCGCAGGCGCCCGATTCTTTACCTGCCAAAAAGGGTCGGTTGGGGCTTTATCCCGTGTTGGGGTATGCTCCGGAAACCAAAGTGAAAATGGGCGCAATAGTAATGTATGTTATTCCTGGTAAGTCGGAAGAAACATACAACCGGCCCAACTCGTTGGTGCCGTATATCATCTACACGGGCAATAAGCAGCTTCTGTCTTCTTTTAAAACCGATTTCTATTTTAAGAATGGCATTTTTTGGAACAACGATATCCGTTACCACAACTATCCGGACTTTTACTACGGCATTGGCTCCGACTCCGACAAAGACGATGAGGAGATATTTACTAATAAGTTTTTCAGAAATAGAGGAAGGCTGCTGAGGATAACCGGGGAGAAATATTTTTATGGGCTAACTTACGACTTTAGGCACGACAGGCTTTCGAATTTTGAGCTTCTAGGGCAACTGCAATACGACCCGACCATCGACCGCTCAGGCGGGTGGTCGAATGGAGTAGGGCCGATGATGATATTCGACAGCCGCGACGACGTGTACTATCCGGGCAAGGGCAGCATGATTAGTGTGTCGTCGCTTTTTTTTAATGAAGTGCTCGGAAGCGGGTATCGGTACGGCACTTTTACGCTGGATGCGAGGCATTTTCGCACCGTTTGGAACGAAAAGCATGTACTGGCGCTTCAAGCCTATGTTAACTCTGCTTTTGGCAGCGAAGTTCCCTTTTACAGGTTGCCCCAGCTGGGTGGCGAGGACCGTCTGCGTGGTATCGCTAACGAGAATCTCTACAGGGATAAGTTTGCCTGGTACACACAGGTTGAAGGCAGAAAAGAACTTTTCTGGCGGTTCAGTGGTGTTTTGTTTGCCGGTGTGGGAAACGTAGCTCCCTCTATGGTAACGGCACCGTTTAATGGTGCGAAAGCGGTGGCAGGTTTCGGTGGCAGGTTCAGGGCGTTGAAAGACCAGAAGCTTAACCTGAGGCTTGACGTAGGTATAGCCACTGATGGCCACTATGCGCTCTACATTTCTCTTGGGGAAGCTTTTTAAAGCTTGTTTATGTAAATTGTAAAAGAAACCCGTTGTTTATGCTTAAACCTTTATTGGCTGTCGGCGCCCTTTTACTTCTCATGGTTGTTTGGGTCGGCTGGCCGTTTATTGCCAATTTCCTGTCGTCTACACCATCCGCCAGCGACCTTCCAAAAAAGGAATTTATTATCGTGGGTCATCGGGGGGCCGCCGGCCACGCACCCGAAAACACCATGGCCTCGTTTCGTAAGGCAATTGAGCTTGGCGCAGACTGGATTGAGCTGGACGTTCACCTCAGTAAGGACGGCCAGCTTATGGTGATGCATGACCCTACAGTAGACAGAACCACCAATGGCACCGGTGCCATTGGCAATATGACTTACGACGAGATTAGGCAGTTGGATGCTGGCAGCTGGTTTGGCGACTCGTTTGCAGGGGAAAAAGTGCCAGCGCTTGCGGACGTGATAAGGGAGGTTAACGGCCGGGCGAAGCTGCTGATAGAGCTAAAATGGCCGGATGACGGGCGGTACGAAAATTTGGGAGCCATGGTGGCGGATGAAATCCATAAGTATGGCGCCGACAGTTGGTGTATCATACAATCCTTTGAGTCGGCATACATGGCTGACGCTGCCGCACGTGGCTATTCCATTCCGCTGCAGAAGCTGATGGTGGGTAAAACATCGCTCTTTTTCATGCCTATTTACCAGGACAGGTATTTTCACCTCGGCAGGTTTGAGCCCGGTGATAATATATCGTCAGTAAATTATTTTCACAAAGCACTAACAAGCCGTGTAATCGGGGAGCACCATGCTGCAGGCAAAACCGTGATACCCTACACCCTCAATACAAAACCCGAAATGGCTAAAGCGCTTGGTATGGGAGTAGATGGAGTTATCACGGACTTTCCGGATGTAGCAGTAAGCCTGCGAAACGAGTTATAGCATAGCCTGCAAGTTGGTAAGCTCTACTTCGGAAGCGATATAACCGAAGGCCGGCCAGCTATTGCCATTTACAACCTTTTCGAGGATTTTGCGGCCCTTGTCTACCTGCCCGTTCAAAATATACCAGTTACCAACACCATAACCCTGCGTCGCCACCTGCACATCGTGGTCGGGCTGGCCGTTGTCTTCAAGGGTAAGTAGCTTCTCCGGGCTTAAAAGGCCCTTGTACATAAGCAGGCGCTTGTGGTACGACTGGTTTTCAATAATGTTCATTTTGGGGCGGATGCGCTCCAGGAGTTTTTCTGCTGCCTGGGTATTGCCCAGCTTCCGGTAGGTCATGTACATCCAGTCGGTAGTTGCCACCAGCAGGTCGTCGTTGGTAGAAACCTCCATACACTTTTTATAGGCAGAAATAGCTTTGTCGAAATTGCCCTTGAGGTAATAGGCGAGCCCCAGGTGGTACCAAATATTGAACTGTGCCGTTGAGAGCGGAATGTTCTGCAGGTTTGGAATTCCATCCTCTTCAATTTCAGTATCCACACCCCTGATGTAGAAGGCTGCCTTTTCCAAATCACGGATGGCATCGTCGAATTGCCGCACTGTGATGTACCGGTGTCCGCGGTGCCGGTAAAGCTGGTAGGAATCGGGGAATTTGCGTAACCCTTCGGTATACACGTGTATGGCGTCTTTGTACTTGGAGAGATATCCCAGCCGTCGGCCATACCAAACTATACATTCAAGACTATCAGGGTATGCCTCGAAATCTGCTTTTGCTTTCGCAAGTTCCCGTTGTTTTTTTTCAAGCTCTCCTGCGGGCATTTCCGGAGCAAACAGCTTTTTGCCAAGCAGCGAAATAGCCTGGTAGTCGTTTTCACCCTCGCCGGTTTCCTCAGTCTCAGTACTTGCATCGCTGCTTATTGCATCTTCAGTAGACTCTGTAGGAATGCAGCTCTGCAGCGAAACAGCAAATAACAGAAAGAGGAACAGCACCCTCATTGTTAACATATTTCTGCTGGTTGCGAGTACAAAATCCTGGCCCTTCATGTCTGATGTAAATGTATATTTTAAGTGTCGGCAGTTAACTTGTCATTATACGACATTTTCTTGAAAAAAGATAATTAGATCGAGGAATGTTTTTATAGAAGCCCGGAGTCTGATGTGGTCAGCCAATCTGAAAAGACCGGTAGTATGTGCACAGCGGCTGCTAGTCGATCCCTGGCTGTTTGATTGTCTCGCCGCTCTCTTCTTTGGCCTTTCTCACAATTTCTTTTACATCTTCCAGAAGCTGTTTGGCGTCGTACACAATGCCATCTTTGATGGTGTATTTCACCCCACCCACTCTGGTCACTTCATTGTTCTCGGTAAGCCTGATTGCCCCTGTACCATAAAGTACCTGCAAGTTCTGCAGCGGGTTTTCCTCAACAATTATCAGGTCGGCGAGTTTGCCTAGTTCAATACTGCCTATTTCTTTGTCCATGCCAAGCGCCTGTGCGCCGTACAATGTAGCCGATCGGATTACCTCGAGCGGATGAAAACCTGCCTCGCGCAGTAACTCCAATTCTCTCACATAAGCGAAGCCATAGAGCTGAAAAATGAAGCCTGAATCGGAGCCGGTTGTAACCCTTCCGCCGCGATTCTTATATTCGTTCACGAACGTCATCCACAGCCTGTAATTTTCTTTCCACTGTATTTCCTCTTCGGTGCCCCAGCTGTGCCAGTACGATCCATGCGAAATTTTGCTTGGTTGATAGAACTTCCAAAGCGAGGGCAGGGTGTATTCCTCGTGCCACTCAGCCCTGCGTGCCCGCATCAGGTCTCTGTTTGCTTCGTAAATGTTGAAGGTCGGATCGAGCGTAAAGCCAAGCTCCAGCAGGGAGTCCATTACGGCGTTCCACTTCGGGGAAAATGGCTGGGCGGCTTGTTTCCACAGCTTGCCGGCTTCGCTAAACCTATGCTGCTCGTTTTGGTAGTTGTAGTCGAGCCGGAAATCTTGAATGGTGCGGCCATCAAGCATGGCTTCGGGCAACCCATACCAGTGCTCCATACTTGTAAGTCCCCAGCTGGCAGTTTGCAGTACGTTTACCCAGGCCACATCCATTTGTGCATGATGGCACGCCGCACGGAGGCCAAGTTTTTTGTTTTCACGTAGGGCTGCTTCCATTATGTCGGGCCTTGCACCAAAAAATTTAATGCCGTCAGCTCCTTTTTTTGCATTTTCCTGCACCCAGATTTTCGCCTCTTCCGGCGTATTGATGCCGCCCTGCTTCCCTTGCCCGAACGAAGTGTAAGCCAGGATGCGAGGCGCTGTGATTTCGTTCCGGGCACTTTTGCGTTTGTGTTCCAGCGTCCAGTCGAGGCCATTGCCTGCCGACGGGTCGCGGATGGTGGTAATGCCATGGCCCATCCAAAGCTTGAAAACATACTCGGCCGGGGTGCCCTGCGACCTGCCCCCGATATGCCCATGCATGTCTACCAGGCCGGGCAAGACATACATGCCCGAGGCGTCAATTTCACGGCCACCCTCTTTCAGCTGAGGTCGGCGGCTGTCATTTATTTCTACTCCGGGGTAGCCCACCACCTGCACATTCTTAATCCTGTTTTGTTCAATTACGATATCGACCGGACCGATCGGGGGAGCGCCTGTGCCATTGATAAGGATAGCGCCGCGGATGATGAGTTGCGTGTAGGGGCCGTCGCCTTCGGCACGAGGAGGCGCTGGCTGTATGCCATTGTCCTGTGCACTGGTGAGATGGAGGTTTACAAAAAATGCGGCAAGAATAAAAAATGCAGCTCTTACAATGAATTTCATGTTTTTTGGGTTTTACTTCATCAAAGTATTTCAAAAATTGCGTACGGCAAAATTGCCGGGTGATAAAAGGCGAAATTATATCTTCAAATCAGGTTATCTGCCGGTCTGTTCATCGTGGGAAAGACGAGATAATGAAGATTAAACACTACTGACAAATTATGGCACGCACACTTTCTAACATGTTGCCGCTGGGCACCAAAGCTCCGGGGTTTGAATTGCCTGACGTTGTGACGGGCAAAATTGTAAAATTGGCCGATGTGCAGTCGGCGAAGGCAACAGTGGTGATGTTTATTTGCAACCATTGCCCATACGTTTTGCATGCGCTGGAAGAAGTTCTGCGGGTGTCCAGCGACTATTTGAGTGCCGGTGTTTCATTTGTGGCGATTAGCTCAAATGATGTTGCGAGCTACCCTGATGATAGCCCCGACAAAATGAAGGAGATGGCGGTGGAAAGCAAGTTTCCCTTTCCTTATCTGTACGACGAGACACAGGAGGTAGCCAGGGCTTATCAAGCTGCCTGTACGCCCGATTTTTACGTGTTCGACGCAGGGTTACGATGTGTGTACCGGGGC
>CBFGTI010000229.1:0-8100 GCA_965651695.1 uncultured Imperialibacter sp.
CGCTTCAAAAGCCGGTTTCGCATTACCACCAACGGCGGGCAGTGTATTAGCTGCGGCAACTGTTCCACCTACTGCGAAATGGGCATAGATGTGCGCTGGTATGCCCAGCGGGGGCAGAACATCGTACGGGCATCTTGTGTAGGCTGTGGTGTTTGCTCTTCGGTGTGCCCAAGAGGGGTGCTTAACCTCGAGGCAAAGGACGAAGACGGCAGATTTGGCAAGCCCATCCTGATTGGCAACGATAGCGCTAAGATTGTGAACTAGCTGCAACGCCCATCTCTAGCCTGCTGCCAAAACCATCGATAGCAAAATATTTTATTCCGGATCGAAGATTCTCAGTTGATTTTTTCATAACAGTTTGTACTTTACTATACTTTTTGACTTTTAAAGTAATGGTAGAAAATTTTTCGGTCTGGTGGGAAACCCTTTCGTTGCTTCAGAAAATATACTGGGGCCTTGCTGTCCCTTTCACCATCATTTTTCTTCTTCAGCTTATTTTTACGCTCATTGGTGGCGACATCGGTGATGATACATCGGTAGATGCAGAAATTGAGGGAGACATGGGTGTTCCGTTTCAGTTCCTCACGCTAAAAAACCTGATAGCATTTTTTACAATATTTTCGTGGACAGGAATCGTCTGCATAGACTCCGGTCTCTCTGCCGGCTGGTCGGTGGTTATTTCGAGTATTGCCGGCATTTTGATGATGGCACTGATGGCCAGCATTTTTTACTTTCTTGCCAGGGCTAATCAAAGCGGCAACCTGGTTATGAGCAACGCCCGTGGAAAACTTGCCGAAGTGTACCTTACGATTCCATCCCAAAGAAACAGCGTCGGGCAAGTTCAGATTAAAGTGCAGGGGTCGCTAAGAACGCTTGATGCAATAACCGACGACGAACAAGACCTGAAGAGTGGAAAAGTGGTGAAAGTTCAGGACGTAATAGATAACAATCTCCTTTTAGTAACAGCAAATTTTTAGAACAATATGAGTGTATTTGCCCTTCCTCTGGTGGCCCTGGTGGCGCTTTTTATATTCATTATCCTTGTCACCTTTTTCAGGCGATACAAAAGATGCCCATCAGACAGGGTGCTTGTGGTTTACGGTAAAGTAGGTGGTGGTGCCGATGGCGCAAGCTCGTCGAAGTGTATTCATGGCGGGGCGGCATTTGTGTGGCCGGTTTTTCAGGACTACGCCTTTCTCGACCTCACGCCTTCTTCAATAGAAGTGAACCTCACCAATGCGTTGAGCAAACAGAACATCCGGGTAGATGTGCCTTCCCGGTTTACAGTGGGCATTTCTACCGAATCGGGGGTGATGGAAAATGCCGCGGAAAGATTGCTTGGTCTTAGCAAAGAAAGCATTCACGACCTGGCAAAGGACATTATTTTTGGTCAGCTGAGGCTGGTGGTGGCCATGATGGACATCGAGGAAATAAACAGTAATAGAGATAAGTTTCTGGCAAACGTGGCGCACAATGTGGAGGCCGAGCTCAAAAAAATCGGTTTAAAGCTAATAAACGTAAACGTGACCGACATCAAAGATGAGTCGGGCTACATTGAGGCGCTGGGTAAAGAAGCCGCGGCCAAGGCCATTAACGATGCACGGAAAAGTGTGGCTGAAAAAACAAGGGACGGCTCTATTGGTGAGGCCATCGCACACCAGGACCAGCGGGTAAAGGTTGCCGACGCCAATGCTGATGCAAAGATTGGTGAGGCCATTGCAATGCAAAAAGAGAGGATTCAGACAGCCAATGCTGATTCCAGCTCGAAAATTGGGGAAGCCGAGGCCATGTCGAAAGCAGAAATAGGGTCTGCTGAAGCCATGAAGTTACAGCGTATACAGACCTCAGAAGCAAATGCAAGAGCTGTTGAAGGGGAAAACAAGGCGAAAATTGATATTGCCAATTCCGAAGCAACAAGGAGGGAACAGGAAGCTGAAGCGTTGAGAAAGGCCATTGCAGCAGAAAAAGTACAGCAAGCCAAAGCGCTTGAAGAGGCCTATGCCGCAGAAAAAGCGGCAGAGCAGGCGAGAGCTCAACGAGATAAAGCAAGCCAAACTGCCAACATAGTGGTACCCGCGGAAATTGATAAGCAGAAGGTGGAAATTGATGCCGAAGCTGAAGCAGAAATGATCCGTAGAAAAGCCAAAGGTGAGGCCGATTCTATCCTGATGAGGAGACAAGCTGAGGCACAGGGTATTTATGAGATATTAACGAAGCAGGCTGAAGGCCTTCGGCAAATCGTAAACGCAGCCGGCAACAATTCCAAGGATGCCGCCATGCTCATTATTGCCGACAAATTGCCAGAGCTGGTAAGACTGCAAACTGAGGCTATTAAAAATATTCATATCGATAAAATCACAGTTTGGGACAACGGTACCGGAAAAGACGGCAAAACGACGACCGCCAACTTTATTTCGGGCATGTACCAATCGGTGCCACCGCTCAAGGAGATTTTTCAGATGGCGGGGCTGGAGCTGCCAGGCTACCTCGGCCAGGACGTGAAGGCGGAGAAAAACACAGCCGAAGCGACTCCAGCCGCTGAAGAATCAGACATTCCGGAAATTCCCGTGGAGCCAAAAAGGAAGAAAAAGAAAGATCAGGAGGAGTAATCCGGGATTGAAGAGATAAGGAGAATGGCGTGCCATTCTTCTCATCAAAACACGCCCATCATGTTGATAAGCACCAGCCCGATTACCGCCGGACAAACGTAGCGAATAAAGAAGACCCAGATCTTTGCCGGCGTTAGCCCAAAGGCCAGCTGCTTCTGGAAAACCGGTGCTCCCTGCGATATCTCAGCCGATACTTTGGTAATATCCATTACCCACCCGGTATACAGGCAGGTCATCAAAGCGACAATCACAATGAAGAACGTGCCGAAAAAGAAATCCATGATGTTCATAAATCCCTGGTGGGTGGTGCCAAACACAGTAACAGACATGTTTGAAAACACGTCGGCGCCGCCGCTTGAAAGTGCCGAGGGTATGCCAATAATAAGCGCAGCCAAACCGACAAGCCAGGCAGATTTTTTTCTACTCCACCCCTTGTTATCGATAAAATAAGCTGCGGGCACTTCAATCATGGCTATGGACGATGTAAGCGCTGCGAGGCAAAGTAAAAGGAAGAAAAAAGCGCCTATGATATTGCCCCCTGCTGGCAGCGATTCAAAAATTTCGGGAAGTATTTGAAAAGCAAGTGTAAAACCCTGGTTTGGCTCTTTTCCAAACGCAAATACCGCCGGAAAAATCATGAGGCCCCCAAGCAGCGCCACCCCGGTATCCATTACGCCAACCCACAAACCGGAGCTTACTATGTTGCTGTCTTTTGAAAGATACGACCCATACGTTATCATCATGCCCCATCCTATGCTCATTGAGAAAAACGCCTGGCCAAGAGCCCTGAGAATGGTGCCGCCGTCAATTTTTGAAAAATCGGGGACCAGGTAATATTTTATTCCTTCCATGGCCCCTGGCAGGGTAACACTGCGAATAATGACTACGATAAGCAGCACAAACAATACCGGCATCATTATTTTGGCTGACCTCTCTATACCGCCAGAAACACCCCCCAGCACAATAAACGCCGAGAGGCCCATAAAAAGACCAAACAATGGCAACACAGCTACCGGATTGGCTCGAAAGGTATCGAAGTCCATTGGCATGTTAAAAAGAGACGTAAACATGTAGCCGATGGTCCATCCGGCTATTACTGCATAATAGGTGAGCACAAAAAAGCTTACGCACAGCGACAAAATGCCCCCTCCTAAAACCCACAACTTTCCGCCGCCGGTATCCTGAAAGGCGCCTACCGGATTTTTGCGAGTTAGCCGTCCCAGTCCAATTTCATTAAAAAGCAAGGGAGCACCAACCAGAAGCACACAAAGAATATAAACGAAAACAAAAGCGCCGCCGCCGTTCTCACCTGTGAGGTAAGGAAAACGCCAGATGTTTCCCAAACCTACCGCCGAGCCGGCAGCCGCCATTATGAAACCGAACTTACTTCCCCAATTATCTCTAGCCATAGTTGTTTATTTGGACCTTCGAAAATAGAGGGAATTTTTATTCATCCCATACTTGAGTTGAATATTCTATCAGCGGCAGGAAAAACAAGCGGGATAGTGAGTAACCGGGGAAGCAACAGTGACGTCTGAGGAATGTCTCCGTCCGTCAGACAAAGTGGAGCACCAAAATTTGAAAATCCTTTTTAAAAAACTTTCGTAATTAGCAATATGATCGCACTACTACTACTTTTCCTTTTCAGTTTAATCATCGGGTGGCTTGGCACATTTTTTAATGTTTTCTGAATGGAGCCAACCAACTTTCCCGGTTAATAACGCTATAAAGTAAAAAAGGGCCGAAGCCCTTTTCATCAATTGCATATCATCCGCATTCGTCGGTGTCTACCCATTTGGCCACCTCAATCTCAAGTGTGTTATCATCAGGAGCTTCAAATACCCTGTTCGGAACCTCTTCACAGTCTGCATCCTTTTCTACATCGTCCCACGAACCTCTCGTAAATTTAAACTCCGTTGCCTCTTCAAAGTCTACGGCAATACACCAGGTGTTAGCCGGAGATTCTCTTTTGTTCAGCTTGTAAGCTGCGTCTCCCGGATTCCATTCGTTAAATGAGCCAACCACATAAATGGTCGCATCATCGGGCGTGCTTTCAGGTACAGTAACTATCAAAGTAGTTTTACCTTCAACCACACAAACATCCGTTTCTTCATTGGGTGTCGGATCGCCTTCGTCTTCGCCGCCGCATGACATCAGTGCTCCCGCCATGGCCAGCATCATCATCCAATTTTTAAGATCAAATTTTTTCATCATGTAAATGTTTAATAGATATGTTTTTTGGATCATTTGACCCGAATTTTAACAGACGCCGCGTCCATTTTCAATCAATACCGAAGAAATAATTACGCTACCGTTTGCGACAACGGGTGCAGAAGAGTCATTAAAAATTTGAAATAGCCTTGAGGAGGTAAAATACTAGAGTGGGCGCACCATTAAGTTGAAGTTGATGGTAAGTTCATCTTCAACTTTTATAAGGCCCATGGCTTTTTTGGGAGGGGTAAAGCCAAAGTCGCTGAATCGCAAAACCTTGCTGCCGGTAAGATGATAGAGGCTGTAGCTTTTTTCGTAGAAGTCGAAACGGATGTTTACTTCCCGGCTTCTGCCAGCCAACTCAATAACCACATGGGCATCGTAGCTGCTTCGGTCTGCGGCGCCTGGAATCACTTTTTTAAACGAAAGGAAGCTTACGCCTATCTCAGGATGAGTATCGGCAAAAAGGGTTTCGCGAAAATCGCGGGTGATAAGGTTGTTTTCGCAGTCGAACCCGGCAACTGGGATTGCCAGCTTGTTGTGAGCGAACCTGAGGTGTGTAGAAGTATTTTCGACAACAACCAGCGTGTCGGTTTTTTGATAGCTGTCCATTCCGCAGGTAAAGCTGTTTACGTTAGATGCGCCTTCGATACTCAGGCTGCTGGCGGGTATTATTAGCCACGACACCAGGCGGCGCTCGTCGTCGGCACCAAAGCCAGCTAGTAAGAAACTGATAAGGACGGACAGTATTTTCATTTGAAATCGAAGAATGCCGGAGTACTTGTCCCCGGCATTCTTGTTAATGTAACAACTAATTTAGAAACTAATGGCAGCTTCAAGCATTAGTCCATTGAATTCTGCTCCGTTGAATTTGCCCACCCAGGTCTCTTTCCACTGCTGGTTTACGTATTCCACTTTGGCTAGCACGTTTTTGGTCATGTACCAACCACCGCCTACGTTCACCCGGTCGAGCCGTTGAGTGGCGGCGCTTTCGTTCATTTTACCAGACACAGTGTTGTACCGGCCACCCAAGTAGAACTGCTCGTCGCCACCGAACCTGTAGATTGCTTCTCCGGCGATCTGAGTGAAAGAACCACCCTCCTGACCGGTAACTTCTACATCCACATCGTTGTCAGAGGCCATTTCGTAGATGCCGAACAGTTCCAGTCCTTTGAATTTGATGAAAGGGTTGATCTGGAAGGCACCCAACTGCTTGAAGCTCGGGTTAAAGCGGCCCACGGCATAGGCGCTGGTTGCGTTAACACCCGCTGCAGCTTCGGCTAGAGTGATACCTATATTGTAATATCTCGCACCGGCACGGTCGCCACCGTAAAGGCTGGTACCTGTAGACAGACCGTTGTTCATGTACCATGAACCGGTAACGCGAACTCTCAGATCATCGCTAAATTGCTTATCGTAGCCAACTTTTCCATAAAAAGACACCTTGTTGTCGGTGGTGGGAGTTACTACCACGCTTTGGTTTAGTTTACCGTTGGATGCACCCAATACACCGATGAAATCGCCAACAAACAGGTTCACTTCACCAAAAGCTTCTGTTGTAAACGCATCCATTATGTAGTTGCCTACGAAGGGGTTGAATATAGCACGGGCGTTGTCAGTTCTGCGGAAGTGAGCATCACCATAGTTGATTTCATCCAAACCAACTCTTACACTTGCATACTTCATGATGTTTTCTGCAAAACCAGGCTTAATAAAGTCAAGCTTGTCTATTTGCATATAACCGCCTTTTACCCAAGATTCGTTGTGGTGTCTTGAAGACAGATAGGTTCTCAGGTGCATTCTCATACCGTCGGCCAGTTGAACATCGAGGTTAAAGTTGGCTGTGGGCAGGTTGAAATTGGAACCCAAATTCAACAAGCTATCGGAAGCATTGGTTTGGTTAAGGCTCTGAAACTGCAGGGCGAAATCGCCACCGACTCTCACCTTTATACCTTCGAACTCAACCGTATCGGCTTTTGAGCCCTCGAAAACATTTACACCATTAGCATCATTTGGTCTAAAGAACTGAAGCTTTGGCTGTTGAGCATGCGCCTGGTTGGCAATAAGTCCGAGGAAAACCAGGAGTCCTAAAGACATTTTACTTAGAGTTTTCATAATAAGGGGTATTTGAAATTTTTGATTCAAGTTTATTTAGATAGAATTAATTCGTAAGTGATTGTTACTTCGTCGCCGGTATTTACCGTACCAAACATGAAAGAGGGAGGCTCGACCTTGTACTCCGACATATTAAACTTGTAAGAACCGGTGATTTTGACGTCGCCACTGGAAAGTGTTTCAACCTTGCCTGTGGTTTTTATTTCTTTGGTTACTCCCGCAATTGTCAGCAACCCGGTAGCTTCTACACTGGCACCTGCAGCAGGTTTGGTATTATTAAGCACAAAGTTGATTTGCGGGTATTGCTTTGACTTCAGGGCCTTGTAGGCATTGTCGTCCATGCCGCTTTTGCCGCTCTTCAGGGTGCTTACTGGCACTGTAAGCTTCAGCGTTTCAAACTGCCCTGCCGAAGGCATGCTTGCCTGTACCTGAACTTCCTCAGATACCATGGTCCAGTCGTGCATTGTTGAAGTGCCAGCAACAGATATTTTTGATCCTTTGGCTGCTGTATAAGGTTGGCCCGCCAGTACGCTGGTTGAGATCATAACCAGGGCGGAAAATATTGCGAATAACCTTTTCATCTCTGTTTGTTTTGGTTTGTTAAACATTTGATGATCCAAAGGTAGATCGGCCGCATTG
Source organism: uncultured Imperialibacter sp. (assembly GCA_965651695.1). Taxonomy (GTDB): domain Bacteria; phylum Bacteroidota; class Bacteroidia; order Cytophagales; family Cyclobacteriaceae; genus Imperialibacter. Next base: position 7,575 of record CBFGTI010000229.1, read on the forward strand.
GCTGGGTTATGACATAGAAAGGCAGATATTGTGATTTATGTCACATTTTGAAACATAACACGGAACCTGCAGGGGAGTTCGGTTTTGTCAGGGGAAATTACAGAAAAGATGTGGCGCCTACTCCAGCACGGGCCGTTTCAAATGCCATTCGGTAGCCTGCTGGTAGGCTTTTGCCACCGCTAGCACAGTGCCCTCGTCAAACAGGCGGCCCGTGAAGGTGATGCTCGTGGGTGTGCCGTCTTCCGAAAAGCCGGCAGGCAGCACCACCGAAGGATGCCCGCTAAGGTTGGTGAGGGTAAGATTGCGGCTGCCCCACGAAGGCGCAACGTAAACATCCACACTGCCGAACAAGCTATCCATTTGCTGAATTAGCTGGGTGCGCAGTCTGTTTGCCTGAATATATTCGACTGCGGGGATAAAACGGGCTGTTCGGAAAACATTGGGCCAGGCTCTTTTTATCTGCCTAACCAGTTCATCATCTCTATTGCTGCGGGTTAGCTCGTCAAAAGCGGCGGCGGCCTCCGCT
>CBFGTI010000230.1:0-8080 GCA_965651695.1 uncultured Imperialibacter sp.
TAAAGGAATCCAAATAACCACAACGGAATTTTGTTGCCAGAACCAATTTCCAGATTATCAGCAGCGATATAGCCTCCGGTTTTCGTCGGGAGCTGCTTTGATGTTTTATCCTTTCCGCCAATTTCGAATAGAAGCTTTTCATTTACTAAAAAGTCGCCCAGGGTAGTGTAGTCGATTTTATTTGCGGCTCCTACCTGGTTCACAAAAAACGATTCACGCATATTTCCGGTATTCACGTTGCCAAAAGACAGGGCGTAGTGCAGATTAGGGTGGTGCAGATAAAGCTTTTCTGGTTTTTGCATGCTGCTTATACCTTTAGTAGATGCATAGAGCCTTCTTATAACTCTTAGCTCTTCCAGATAATATAAGTATGTAGTCAGCGAATTTCTGGTTACCGCAACCTTCTCGCTTAGTTTTGAAATATTAGGCTTAAATGGAGCGCTTTCGGCTAATATGTAGAGCAGAGATTTGATTTTACCTATGGTGCCCACAGTAACCTCATGCACCGAAGGAAGGTCAGTTTCGAGTGCCAGAAGTATGGTAGCCATCAGACGTTCGGGATACAGGTCTTTGCTTTCCAAAAAATAAGGATAATATCCGTTTTTGAGATAGTCATTGAATAATAAGATAGGTTTGACTTTTGCGCTAACTTCAATTCCCAGTTCAACGTGAGACTTGATGATGTCTTCAACCGTATAGGCGCTGAATTCAATACCGTTGGAAATCTGGATGTATTCTCTAAGCGACAAACCAAATAGCTCGTACATTGCCGCTCTTCTGCTTAGGTCAGCTTTTGCTTTTTCAATATGAATGACGGATGAACCGGTAAAGATGACCTGTAGCTCAGGGTGGTCGTCATAAATGTTTTTGATCTCAGCGGACCACCGGGGATATCGGTGGACCTCATCCAGGAGCAGTAATTTCCCCCCATTTTTCACAAAGGTGTCAGCTAAATCTACCAGGTTGTTCTCGGAGAAGTAGATATCATCTAAGCTTACATAAAGCACATGGCCCGCCGGTGCATTTAGCTGTCGGGCATACTGAAGCAACAAGGTTGTTTTGCCGGCACCTCTGGCCCCTTTAATTCCAATCAGTTTTTGCGACCAGTCGATCTGATAAAACAGATACCTCTTGAAAACTCCCGACAGGGCGTTAACCTTTTTGTAATATTTTTCGAATAGCCTGTCCATTTTGCTTTTTGTAAAGAGCAAAAATAGTGAAAACTGCTCATTCGAAAGAGCAAAATATCTAAAAATTGCTCTTTCGAATGAGCAATTTAGTTTTCCCAGTAGGCATCCCGCTCATACGACTTCAGGCGAAGCTTCCGCCCGTCCCATGCCGTCATCTCTACCAAAGTGTTGGGATATTGCTGAAGAAAGATGTACTGGTTGGTTTTTTCGTCGTCAAGCTTTACCGAAACGACCCAGGTGTTTTGTGGAGGCAACCCACCGGGAAGCGAATCGACAGCCTGCAACTCGGCAACTGCAAACTCCGCTTCATAAACTACAGGCGGATCCGCCCGGCTGTTGATTTGCGTGCTGTAAACAGGCAAATTGAATTTGAGGCCGCTTTCGAACTGGAGCGTACGGAGCGTGTAGGGGAGCTGGTCTTCCAGCAGCGGCGTGGCGTCGAGCATGCGTGTGTCGTCTCCCTGGCCGTCCCAGTAGCTGTGGAAAGTATACTCAAACTGTCCGCCTTTTTCGTGCAGCAGCTTAAAAGTGTTGCCGCACCATTCCTGGCTCGAGTTGGTGTATTTGTGCACCTGAACGGGGTTTTCTCTTCTAAAAAAGATGCTGGTAAGAAAGTGGTACGGGTAATTATCTGTGGGAATATCGGCAAACTGGTTTACCTTCATTACCTGGTACAGGTCGTCGCGACTGTAATCGTCGGTTTTTACCCTGTATTCCTTATTGAAGTCTTCCTTTACCAGAATGTATACATAGTCGAAATAGCGGGGCTTGTTGTAGATTACTCTAGCCGCATCGTAAACCGCCACCTCCGCCTTTCCGTCGTCCCAAATCTTGTCTTCTGCCCAATTGAGATTGAAGTAGCGGGCGAGGCCTTGCTTTTCCTGCCCCGGGTTGCAAGCAGTGAAGATTACCGTTGGAACAAGTCGCCACAAATGCAGATATCTTTTCATAGAGAAACCATTTTTTTCAGCTCACCCAAATCATCCGCAGTATCCACATCTCTCAGATGCTGCAACAGATGATAGGTCTTATGATGCTTTTTGATGTAGTTCAGCGTATCGGCAAATACTGTTTCAGTACTCCATTCAATATTCTCAAAAATCTCCTTATCGAAAGCGTTCATTCCCAACAGGTAATAGCCGCCATCTTTTGCAGGGCCAATCACAAAATCGTTATTGTTCAAATACAGGAAAGCCTCGTGCAAATGATTTGCCTGCAGTTCGTAGCAGTCGCTGCCGATTATTATTACCGGTGCGTACCCCTCCCTGAAAGCCTCCTCAAAAGCTGCAGCCATTCGCTCCCCCAGGTCATCGCCCTGCTGCAGTTTCTTTTTGTAATCGGTTTCCTCAAAAAGATCTTCGTTAGGCACTTCATCTGCATAAAACACAAGTTTTTCTACAGGCAAAGCTTTGGTAATTTTCCTCGTGTGATTGAGGAGCTCGAGGTAAACCTCCAGCGCTTTTTGCTCGCCGATGGCAGCGGCCAGCCTTGTTTTCACCTCGCCCAAAACCGGGTTCTTTACAAAAATGAGTAATGCGGGGTTAGTCATATACTTTGATTCCTTCCTTTAACCAAATTGACCACAGCTTGTTGTAAGTGTGTACACTATCGGTGGGTTCGTTGCGCCTGTTTACCACCACTCTGCCCTCGTTCTTCCACTGAAATATCCCTCCGTAGAGGTTTCGCACGCTGGAAAAGCCCAATTGCTGAAGCTTTTCTCCTATTTTCTCACTTCTGTAGCCTACCGAACAATAAACGACAACGGAAACGTCTTTAGCTATCCCCGAAACCATCGACGAATCAAAGGTATCGTAATCCACCCATTTCGCTTTGGGTAAATGACTTACTTCAAATTCTTCTTTCGAGCGGGTATCTAATATCACCACGGCATTTCCTGCGGCCAGCTGAGAAAGTGAGTCGGCAGACACCGTGGGAACAGTGTGGCTGTATAGGGTTGAGAGCAGAGCATCGTAGGCGGCTTGGCCATTTGCGGCCGATCCTGTGGCTATTGCTAGCAGAAGTATGCAGGCTTTACAGAAGTTCATCTAATCAGTTAATGCACTCGCCCCTTGTTTTGTTCGAAACCGCCCCGATGTTTCCCACGCGAAAACAGCCAGCACCAGCAAGTATTCTAATATAAGCATCGTCCACGGCACATCGTAACCGGTTTTGGTGTAACCAATATAGCTCCAAAAGATGGTGTACGACCACGCGATGGGAAATTTGTAACCCGAAAACACCGAAAGCCCGATTAAAGGTATGATGTACCACGGGTGGACAGTAGTGGCAAAAAGGTAAAAGACAAAAAACGCCAGCGACACCGTGTGATAGACAGAGGGGAGCCGGACCCACTTACTCCAGCTGATGAAAAGGATGATTACGCCGCCGCTGATTGCGAGAATTGGTCCCAGTGAAGCGATAACGTTATAGCCCTTCAGCCAAAAACCTACCTCTCTGAAAAGATAATAAATTGAGGCATTGAACTCAAACTTCCGGAAATAGAGGTCGAGACTTTGGCCTTGGCCTCCCCACCACACAGTACCCACAAGAGGAAGAAAAAACAGACCGCAAAAAGCCAGCGTAAAAAGTGTAATTTTCCACCAGTTTCGATAGCTGGCAGCGAACATCAGGGCAGGGCCCGCAATAACCGGGGTAAGTTTGGTGGCAATGGCCGCTGCCAGTGCCAGGGTTCCGCTGCCGATTTTTCTGGCAGATAAAAAGTAAATGGAGCCGATCAGAAAAAGCGTCATCATTCCCTCAAAATGCAGATTGCCGGTGGCTTCAATGATTACCAGCGGATTGAGAGCATAAAGGCCGATCAATTGTGAAGATCTTCCGCTGGTTTTGATTTTGAGCAGAAAAAAAATGAAGGCCAAATCCACCATGATCAGGATTAGCCGCATGGGGACGATTGCCTCCATAACGTTGCCACTAAAAGAAAATGTAGAAAGCCAGAAAACCAGCTGGTGAAAGGGTGGGTAGATGGTGTAGTAGTCCTTGGAGTTCAGCCCTTCAAAGAGTTCGGCGCTAAGTGCAGGCAGTTCGTTGCCCGGCTGCATAAACCAGCCGGGCGTATGGCTGAATGGGTGAACGCCGTTGTGCCAGAGGAGGCCGTCCCAGATAAAGCGGTAGAAATCGTCGGAAAGAGCGGGCACCGACAAAATAAAGATTACCCGGAACAGGATGCTGAAGGTCAAAAGCCACTTTATATCAATTTTCAGCAGGAAAAGATAGCAGGCAAAAAGGGCCGCGAAGGCGATTTGCAGGGTAAAGGTGTCGGTTCGCTGGAGGCGATAAGCAACCAGGTAGTACAGGATGCACGACATGAGGCCTGCCGCCAGCCACTTAAGCTTTTGAGCCTGCAAGGGCGTATGGTTTTAGCGATAGCAAAAAAATGCCGCCAAAGCCAATGGCAAGCATGGTATGAAATAATATAAGCCCGTAGTTGGATAGTTGGAAGGCAGCCCATAAGCCAGAGGCGAAATACACAGCGAACGCACCTTCAAGCAACGTAGCGGGTGTTAGCCGCCATTGCACGTATTTGTTCGACCTCCAGCCAACCTTATCGTTTAACGCAGCAAATTTAGGCGTCCGCAAAAATGGGGTTTTAATGCCCAGCCAACCTTCCGTTACTGCAATTGCGTTGTGCAGCGACAACCCCATGGAAAAGGTAATGAAGAGGGGGAAATGCCTGATATAGTACCAGGGCTGTTTTGGCTGAAGGGAAGAGCTCGCCACCCAGTAGAAAAAGCTAACAAAAAGGAAGCCCACGACAAACACACCTGCTGCATTAAAAAGTATTGCATAATGCGGAAGCCTGTGCATGGCATAGAGCAGTGGCAGGCTGAGCACCGACGACACCAGCAGGAAAAAGAACAATGAGCTGTTGAGCAGGTGCTGTACGGCATGCAGCTTATTTTTGAGCGGCAGAGCCGACCGGAAAACAGCCCCGAGATTCTTGCGAGCGGTTTCGGCTGCGCCCTTGTTCCAGCGGTATTGCTGCGACTTTACAGCAGGCATCAGTATGGGCAACTCGGCAGGCGACTCCACGGCTTCAAGATAGCGAAACTTCCAGCCCTTTAGCTGTGCTCTATAGCTTAGGTCCAGGTCTTCGGTAAGTGTGTCGGCCGACCAGCCACCTGCATCTTCAATGCATTTTTTTCGCCAAATGCCACCGGTGCCATTAAAATTGATAAAGCTTTGAGAGGCCTGGCGGCCGGTTTGCTCCACGGTAAAGTGGGCGTCCAGCCCGAAGGCCTGCAGGCGTGTAAGCAGCGAATAATTCTTGTTGAGGTGGCTCCAGCGTGTTTGCACCATGCCTGTCGCGGGGTGGCTGAAATGCCCCAGGGTTTTCTTCAGGAAATCGACCGCAGGCAGAAAGTCGGCATCGAAAATAGCGATGAACTCCCCGCCGGCCAAATGAAGGCCATACTGTAGCGCTCCTGCTTTAAAACCTGTCCGGTCCGGCCTCCTGATGGCTTTGATGTTAAACCCTTTTTCAATGTACTCCGAGCAAAGCTTGTCGACGAGTGGACTTGTTTCGTCAGTACTGTCATCAAGCACCTGTATTTCCAGCTTTTCTTTGGGGTAATCGAGGCTGCAGATCTGACGGATAAGGCGCTCTACCACGTAAAGCTCATTGTAGATGGGAAGTTGGACAGTTACAACAGGAAGCTCGGCGGGCAAACCTGGTTCAGCTACCGGATTTTTTCTATTGCGCCGATAGCTTACGGCAAGGTGCAGTTGCCCAACACTGAACAAAAAAATCAGCAGCAGCGAAAATCCGTACCCGGCAATAACCAACCAGTCTGTCATAAGTACTTAAAAATTGTCCAGAGTATTTTGTACCCGGCTCCGAGTGTGCCTTTTACAGTGCCCGACACCTTGGAAACACCAATCCGCCGCCGATAGTTTACAGGCACCTCGGCGGTTTTCAAGCCCAATTTAGCCGCTTTGAGTTGCATTTCTACAGTCCAGCCATAGGTTTTGTCCTGCATGCCAATTTGAAGCAGGCTTTCATATTTAATCGCCCTGAATGGCCCGAGATCGGTGAAACGTACTCCATAGAGCTGACGAAGCAAAGAAGTGGCCAGCCAATTTCCAAAAACCTGCTGGGGCGTCATCGATCCTTTTTCCTTCTCGCCAAGTGCACGGGAGCCGATTACCAGGTCTGCTTCACCTTTCAGAATTGGCTGCACAAGCGCTGGCATTTCCGCTGGGTAATCGGAGTGGTCGCCATCCAGAAAAACGACAATGTCGGGCAGGGCATCCGTTTGAGAGGCGATATGGTGCATGCCACAAAGGCAGGCGTTGCCGTAGCCGCGCTTTTCTTCTCTTAGTGCGGTAGCGCCTTTGCTTTTTGCCTGTTCAAACGTATTATCGGTAGAGCCATTGTCTACTACAATAATCTCGGACACCAGGTCTTTGGAAATTTCATCAATCACCAGGCCGACAGCATTTTGTTCGTTGAAAGCGGGAATGATGACTTTGATGTTAACGTTTTGCACTTGCACAATTTTCGGATGTGTGCAAAAGTAGTGAAGTGGATGGAATGGGAGGTCGGGGGTGGGACAAATGATGATGAATGGCTAAATCAATAGTGATAGCGCAGAGCTGCAATAAAAAGTTCATTCGAAGTTACCTTGTAGATTTTTACTATCTGATTTTCGCCAATATTCTAAATCAGATTGAGCTATTTCCGACAGCTTTATCTCCATATCTCATCCAGTAAGATTGATTTAACCTTTCCTTCATTGATCTGATTTATGCTTTTATCCAAGGCTTCCTTCATTTTTTCGGAAGACGCAAGGTATTCAGAGTCAGAGATTGAGGTCTTTTTGCTGCTGGATAAAAGACTCATTACTTTTTTAAGAACCGCCTCATTATTCGTTTCAATGATAAGGCGGACGAGGTCGAGCTTTTCTGATTGAATGTCCATGTCGTTAGACTCTTTTATAAAGATGTTATGTTTTTATTAATATGGTTAATCTGCTTACCCAAAGTACGAATTGATTTGGAGGCCTCATAAGTATGCATTAATTTAAGAACATAATGGTAAGAATAACAGAACTAGTGGCCCTTGCGGATCACAAACTTTGGCTAAAGTTTGAAGACGGGACAGAAGGTGAATTAAACCTTAATCACCTTGTAGGTAAGGGCGTCTTCACAGCATGGGAGTCCGAAGTATCATTTCACACAGCTTATATCAACGCGGAAAATGGTGCAATTGCCTGGAGCGATGAACTAGAAATTGACCCTTATTCCGCTTATTCGAAGATCAAAAAAGGTTCCTTTCCAGAAATATTACAGTAGTTCCGCAATGCCTCTTATTAGTAGATTTTTTGGAATATCTATTTAAATGTACTACGATGATCATGCGCCGCCACACTTCCATGCTATCTATAGCGGTGAGGAAGCACTAATTGATATAAAAAATGCAAGTATTCTGACTGGAAAACTCAGTCCCAGAGTGTTGGGTTTGGTGGTCGAATGGACAATACTTCATCAAGACGAACTATTGGAAAACTGGAATCTGGGCGAAAAAATGAAATCCTTTCAAAAAATAGAGCCCCTAAAGTAATCCCCCCTTCATGGAATGTTTTTACAATTTGGAATCGGATTCTCAAATTGTAAAGACGATCTGTTACTTGCCATACTTCTTTTCTATATACACCAGCGATGCCTCAATGAGCTCCCGAAGCACATTTCTGTCTACATCATCCAGCCTTTTCACGTAAAGGCAAGACTTACCGGTTTTGTACTTGCCAAGTTTCTGCATCAGTTCGTCGTAGTGGCTGAACCCGCCCATTATATAAAGCGTGAGGTTGGCCTTTCGCGGCATAGCCGTCAGTTTAGTGATCTAACGTACTGAAATAGAGGAAGAAAGAAGA
>CBFGTI010000231.1:0-8006 GCA_965651695.1 uncultured Imperialibacter sp.
AGAGGGTTCAAATTAAATCAATAACCTGCATCTTCACTAGTGCTATCAGCCTCTTTTAAAGATGTATTTCTGTTGATGCCTTTGGGTACCCGTATAACGTAGCTTTCCTTCTTCTTTACCGACAGGGAATTGCGCCGCAGCCAGGGGTTGTGCAATTTCAGTTCTTTGTAAGTAAGCCCGTTTTGCTTAGCAAATTCCACGAGGTCGGGTATATCGTCGGTTACTACAACTGAGTCGAGCGGAATGGAAGGATAGAGGAGGTTTTCGGGGATATCATACCCGTACTTTTTCGGGTTTTCTAAAATCTCCTTTATTGCCAGCAGGCGAAACATGTAGCGGGAGGTTTCCTCGTTGAGCAGCAGGTCATAGTACGACTCCACCTTCTGGTCTTCAAGCTCGCTGGCAAATCCGCTCATGCCCATGTTGTAGGAGGCTGCCACGTTGGTCCAGTTGCCAAACCTTTCTTTCGCTTTTTTCAGGTATTTGGTGGCGGCTACAGTGGCTGCAAAGGGATCGTATCGTTGATCTACCTCGCGGTTAATCTCGAGCCCCAGCTCTTTCCCCGTGGCTTCCCTGATTTGCCAGAAACCAACTGCCTGTTTGGGCGACACGGCATTTTCGAGCCCGCTTTCTATTACAGACAAATACTTGAAATCGGACGGAATCCCGTTTTTTTCGAGGATCTCCTCAATCTGCGGCAGCCAGCGATTCGACCTTTTCAGCAAAAAAATAGTGCTGCTGTGCCAGTAAGAGTTCACGTGAATTTCCCTGTCGAGCCGCTCCCGTACGTCGTTCATGTGCAGCGGTACCGGCTCGCCGGCAAAGGAAAGCGAATCGGGCAGCTCAAATGCCCTGACGTAGTTTTCGGGAAGGCTCACCGGCGGAGAATCGGCGGTTGCCGGGGGCTCGCCCGAAGGTACGGGAGGCGTGGTGGTGAGGTCGTCCTTATCCGACACCCGCTTGTAAACCACGTAAAACCCGATAATCAAAATGCCCAACCAAAGCTGCAGCAGTATCCACTTCCTCATAAATCTTTCCTTCTTTTTTGCCTTGTTTTTCTTCCGAAAATCAAAATTAGCGGTAAACCGACAGATTAAAAATTGGGCGACAACAGATACTTGCTGTAAAAATCGTCTATTACTTTTACCGCTTCCGCAGGTGTATCAACCAGGTTTATCAGCCGCAAATCGGCTTCGCTCATAAACTTTTCTGTGATCATCGCGGTTTTGATCCAGTCGAACAAACCACCCCAGTACTTTTTGCCCACCACTACCAGCGGAAACCTGCCGATTTTGTGCGTTTGAATAAGCGTGATGGCCTCGAACAGCTCGTCCATGGTGCCAAAGCCGCCAGGCATCACCACAAACCCCTGCGAGTATTTAATAAACATCAGTTTCCGGATAAAAAAATAATCGAAGTTGATGAGCTTGTCGGCGTCGATGTACGGGTTGTTGTATTGCTCAAAGGGAAGGTCGATATTGAGGCCGACCGACTTGCCGCCCTCCGATCTGGCCCCCTTGTTGGCTGCCTCCATTACGCCCGGCCCACCACCTGAAATGACTCCGTAGCCATGCCTCACAAGCTTGGCGGTAATTTCCTCGGTCATTTTGTAGTACTCGTGGTCGGGTTTAATCCGGGCCGAACCAAATATGGAAACACAAGGGCCGATCTTTGCTAGCTTTTCAAAACCTTCCACCATTTCGGCCATTACCTTGAATACCATCCACGAGTCGTTGCTCTTTATCTCGTTCCAGTCTTTCTCCTTAAAAGCTTTTAGTATTTTCCTTTCGCTCTCATCAATATCCGGGATCTTCTGCACGTTCATCTCTACCGTTGTTAGTGTTCAAAAATGTGGCTACCGGCCCAGGGCCGCCTGTACAGCAGCCGCTGCATCGGCATAGCGAAATTGGAAGCCGGCGTCCAGCAACCTTTTACCGGAAACCTTATTGCCCCCCAGCACTATCAGGGCCATTTCTCCCAATACCAGCCGCAGGGCAAATGCGGGCACCGCGGGCAACAAAAGCGGCCTGCCGAGTGCTTTGGCAGCCAGGCGGGTGAGTGTTTTATTGGTAACGGGATTGGGCGCAACACCATTGTAAACTCCGCTCCAACTTTCGTCTTCGAGTGCGCGCATGAATACCCGGCAAATGTCTTCGATATGTATCCAGCTCATCCATTGGCTGCCGCTTCCCAAAGCGGCCCCCACACCCCACCTGATGGGTGCCGAGAGCTCAACCAGCGCACCGCCATCTTTACTTAACACAATCCCCACCCTGATTAGTGCCTTCCGGATACCCAATTCATCTATTGGCTGGTAAGATGCCTCCCAGGCTTCCACTACGTGCGCCAAAAAGTCGTCGCCAACCGGCGAGGTTTCATCAAGCAGCCTCTCGCCCGTGTCGGCCCCATAGTAGCCAATGGCGGACGCTCCCACAAATACAGATGGCTTGACAGCCACTTTTTTAAGCTCATCTATCAAAAGGGCAGTAGATTGGGTGCGGCTTCGTATTATTTCGCTCTTACGTTTAGCTGTCCACCGCTTATCGGCAACACCTGCGCCAGCCAAATGAACAATGCCGTATAAATTTTGCAGGGCGCCCTCTTCAATCCGGCGGCTGGCAATATCCCAGGTAAATGTAGGGTAGGCGCCATTACGTGCTTTTGCCCGTGTAAGCAATGCCACCTCGTACCCTTCGGCCAGCAGCATGGCAGCAAGCCGGGTGCCTATGAGGCCGGTGCCTCCGGTTATAAGTACTCTTTTCTTTTCAGCCTTCATTTTTTAGTTAAGTGAAGAGGTGTTTTATCTCAATTATTAATTACCCATTTTTAGGGTTCAATAACTTTGCGGCTATCAACCCCAAAAGATACATGCTAAACCGGCTGATTGCACTGACTGTTTGCTTCTTTTGCTTGCCGGCACTTCTTCTGGCGCAAAAATCGTCTCCGGAGCCTCTAAAAACCATCCCATCTTTTACAGCCGAAATAAAAGCAGCCGATCTCACTATAGACGGCGAGAAACACAACGGGTTTGTAACGCCATTCGACTTCCCGGACAGAAATGTGGAAAAAGGGTGGTGGAAATACATTTCGGGTGTAGCGCGGGTAAAAGATCGCAAAACTTACTGGATTCTCTCCGTGCCTCCAAAAAAGGGGGAGTCGAACGTGCCGGTAGTAATGTATTCAAGCATTAAGAGGACGGGGAATGCGAGTAGCCTCACCCTGGCGCTTAATGCCTCCGAAATGGATGCTGCCGTTAAAAAAGACTACATGGCGCAGGCGAGAAATTTCCTGTGGGAATTTAAGGCGGGCTTCTATCGCGACTATATACAGCAGCAGATAACTGCGGCCGAGAAAACAGCCAAAGCCACCAGCAAGCGACAGCAAAAACACCTCAAAATAGCAGCAAAATTGAAGAAGTCGGCGGCGAAGGAGCAATCGAAAAGCGGAAATGAAGCGGCCAGTGGAAAAAACAGCCCATTATCCAGCAAGCTGGCAGCAACGGAAGCAGAAGCCGCCAAAGCAGGCACGGAGCTTGCCCGGATAGAAGCCCACATCGAGCTGCTTAAAAAGACGCTGCTGGGCTATATAGAAAAGAGTGGGTGAGTAAGTGAATTTGTCTTCTTTGAAGCTCCACATCTAATATTACCGGCGAAGTACAGTAATATCGTCGGTTGAGATGAACTAAAAGTAGGTATTAATATTTATCTTTGGTATATGGAAAAGCTAACCCTGACGGTAAAGGATGACAGCAAACTGCTCTATCTTGTAAATTTTTTGCAGCAACTCGATTTTGTCGAAGTGAAAAGACACAAGACTGCAAAACCAACGCCAACGAAAAAGTATGACTTTTTTGCCTCTGCAGGTTTGTGGAAGGGCAGGGAAATAGACGCTAAGCAGCTTCGTGAAAAAGCATGGAGAAGGAACAGCTAGTCCTTTGTGATACCAATATCATTATTGAGTTTTACAAAGCGAACGTTACCATACTGGAATCTTTGAGACAAATCCGTCAGGAATGTATCGTTTTGAGCATCGTTACTTCAGGAGAGTTGATGTATGGTGCGTTGAACAAAAAGGAACTGAAGAAGATCACTCAGGACTTATCAAATCTCAAAGTCTTGCATATTGACAAACATACTTGTGAAGTGTTTGTAGAATTAATGACCAAATACACATTGAGCCATAACTTAAAACTTGCTGATGGGCTAATTGCCGCTACCGCAATCGCTCATGACCTCCCACTTTACACATTGAACCTAAAGGATTTTGAGTATATCAAAGGTATCAGACTTTGGAGCCCTTGATGACATTCGGTTTCTAGAATGAAATAGCACCACGATATTCCCGCCCAACCTACATTTCTCTCAATTAACCCGTATATTTGCAGCCTCAAATTAAAATCTCACGCAGGAGCCTTCTCCTTCATCAGACATTTTCGCATATATGAAGCATGCTGCAGAACTGGATCGCCGCAGGACGTTTGCTATAATAAGCCACCCCGATGCCGGTAAAACCACCCTCACCGAAAAATTCCTCCTTTTTGGCGGCGCCATACAATCGGCCGGCGCGGTAAAAAATAACAAGATCAAGAAAACGGCTACCTCCGACTTCATGGAGATTGAAAAGCAGCGGGGTATCTCCGTGGCCACCTCGGTAATGGGCTTTGAGTACAAAGGCATCAAAATCAACCTGCTCGATACGCCCGGCCACAAAGACTTTGCAGAAGATACCTACCGCACACTTACGGCGGTAGACAGCGTAATACTGGTGGTGGACTCGGTGAAGGGCGTGGAGGAGCAAACCGAAAAGCTGATGGAGGTTTGCCGCATGCGCGATACCCCGGTAATTGTGTTTGTAAACAAAATGGACCGGCCGGGCAAAGATCCGTTTGAGCTAATGGACGAGCTGGAGGAAAAGCTGAATATAAAGGTGCGGCCGCTGAGCTGGCCCATCAACAGCGGCGCCGATTTTAAAGGCGTGTACAATCTCTACCGAAAGCACCTGAACCTCTTCAACCCCAACAAAACCGCGGTAGAAAAAGACATTGTGTCGTTTTCGGACCTGCAAAGCCCCGAGCTGGAAAAGATAATTGGCAAAGATGCCGCGCAGCTAAGGGAAGATGCCGACCTGGTTGAAATTGCTTACGAGCCCTTCGAAAAAGAAAGCTACCGCAAAGGCCACCTGGCGCCCGTATTTTTTGGCAGTGCACTCAACAACTTCGGTGTGCAGGAGCTGCTCGATACCTTTATAGAAATAGCGCCCTCACCACGCCCCAGGGAAACCAACCTGAGAATGGTAGACCCCACAGAGAAGAATTTCTCCGGCTTCGTCTTCAAGATACACGCCAACCTCGACCCCCGGCACCGTGACCGCATTGCCTTTCTGCGAGTATGCAGTGGCGTTTTTGAGCGAAACAAGTTCTTCCATCATGTGCGGCTCAACCGGAACGTGCGTTTTGCCAACCCCACCAGCTTTATGGCCCAGGAAAAAGAAACCATCGACTACGCCTACCCCGGCGATGTGGTGGGCCTTTACGATACTGGTAACTTTAAGATCGGTGATTCGCTAACCGAGGGGGAGTCGATCACCTACAAAGGAATTCCAAGCTTTTCGCCAGAGATATTCCGCGAGCTTGAAAATGTAGACCCGATGAAGTCGAAACAGCTGGAGAAAGGCATTCACCAGCTGACCGACGAAGGCGTGGCGCAGCTTTTTATAAAGCAGCCCGGCAACCGGAAGATAGTAGGTACGGTGGGCGAGCTGCAGTTCGACGTGATCCAGTACCGGCTTGAGCACGAATACAGTGCCAGCTGCAGGTTTCGCCCTATCCCCATGTACCGGGCGTGTTGGATAAGCTCGTCGAACCCGGCCAAACTAAAGGACTTCCTCGACTTTAAAGCCAACCAGATTGCACTCGATAAAGACGGGCAACCGGTATACCTGGCGGAGTCGAAAGGCATGCTGGATGTGATGATTTCGAAGTACCCCGACATAGATTTCGCCTTTCAGTCGGAGCACAACCGTATGGCTAACAGCGAGGCTGGGTGAGAAAAATTCTTAATTTTTTGTTATCTTACTGGAAAGCATATTTTTGTTAGAGCTATGAAGAATGAATCTCAAATTGTAGAATTATTGGCTGAGCTATTGAAAAAGCAGGACAGATACGAAGAAATACTGACCAGGCTGGTTGATGTTACTGGTGCACATGGAAAAACGTTGGATAGTCACAGCCAAATTTTTGGCAAACAAGAGATCCTCCTTACAAAAATTGTCGAAGGCCAGGACCGGTTGATTTACGAGTTCCATAAAATGAACGATCATTTGTTAACCCGGCAAGAAAAGATCGAGGACAGGGTTAGCCGATTGGAAGACAAAGTTTTTAAGTCCTAAGCATCCGCCTCTGCCCTTTTATACAGTCAACTGGTCCTTTCCGGATAACTCAATTCCCCTGCTCAAACGAAACCAGTATCCGTTCGGCAATTTCTCTCGCGGTAGTAATTCCTCCCAATTCGCTGAAAACCTCACCCGTTTGGCCAGAGTGATGTCCATGCCCCTTCAGCACCATCAACGAGTATTTTTGAACCGCCTGCGCACTCACCTGAACCTCATAAACCAGCGACGGCTGCCCAAGTTGGCCCGTGCCACCGTGGTAAACAGTGTCGCGGGGAAAATCGTAGGCTGAAAAATATTCGTTTTCATCAAAGGCCACGTTCACTTCCAGCAGGACTCTAAATGAAGCAGGCAGCGGCTCGGCGGCCTGGAGCCGGAGGAGAAAATTTCCCTGGGGTGTAGCGCCAGACATGCCATCGGGCAACGGTTGCGTAGGTGGCGGCGAATAGTACCCGTCTTCATACTGAACGCCTCTTTTGTGAGACCAGACTGGTAGTGCATCTACCCTGCGCACTGCTTCGCCGGCCAGCTTGCCGTCGTACGACCTGAAGTTTTCGCTCGTTCGCCCCCCGTAAAAAACCCCTTTGGCGGTGGAGTGAGTTACAAACAGCGTTTCCAGGTAGCTGCCTGCCGTATCTTCCAGCCACACGGCGATTTGCGGGTTCCAGAAATGCTCACCCTTCATAAAATCGATCTGGATTACCGGCCCGGCCTCCCGCTGCTTGTTTACTACCTGGTAGTTTCGCACGTCCAGCTCACCTGCAGCCGAAGCCTTTAAGGTGGCTCGCCATTCGTAAAGACTCGCCACCGGCCAGGCTTCAAAAAGTATCCACGCCGCGATGCCGCTCAGTAAAGCCACTACAAAAACCGGTTCTCTACGCATTTTTCTTTGCTGCTTTGGTGAAATAGCTCCTGAGCGCTCTGAAATTGTTGAAAAGATGAGGCACTACCGAAAGCAGAAACACAAACCCAAAAACCGAATGGAGCATTTCGGTGCTTTTGGAAGTGACGCCGAAAAAAATAAGCATACCAGTGGCGGCCAGCACACTGAATGAACCGACCACCATCAGGCTTACAAAATTCCGTATCCGCATGTCAAAGCTGCTCCAGTTGCGCTTTGTAAAGGTCCAGCTCCTGCTGTAGCCGCAGCACGGCGTCTTTCCCTTCAGCATTGCCGGCGGGTTTATACGACCTCACGGCGGCGTGCAGCTGGTCGGGCTGCAGGTTGTCGATAAGCGCCTTTCTGATTGCCGCGCTGGCTTCGATAAGCACCTGCACGCTGGCTTCGTCGGTTGATGCCGGCAGCGCATTGATGCTGGAAAGGGGAACCTCCAGCTGCGCATGCGATTTGCCAAGCTGGTCGGCCACTGCCAAAAGCGACTCCCGCATATCGGAAATGGCCTTTGCCTCGCCTACTTTGGTGTTTTCCGGTCCGCACGATTTTGGGTTGCATCCGGGTTTTTCTTCCTGCGCCCAGCTAAATTGAACCAGCGCCAGCAGCAGAAAGGCTGAGATAATGGTTAATTTCTTCATAGATTTTTTGTTTAAGACGCAGCCGTGGAAAAAATGACGCAGCCGGAAATAAAAAAAAGAACGGGTAATGCACCGCTCTTTTTTTC
>CBFGTI010000232.1:0-7869 GCA_965651695.1 uncultured Imperialibacter sp.
TCACATTTGATCAACCTTCATCATTTTGATCGATATGAAAAAAAGGATGGTGGCATTATTTACATGAAGGACGGAAGTACACTCCCTGTTGCTGTTAGAAAAAAGGAGTTGTTGATACTCGCTCTTGAAAACCTTCACTAGCCTGACTGGCATCTTCAAACTAGTCGATTTTTCGAATTCTCGATTTTCACCTGCGAATTCTCAATAAACGCCGACAGATTTTCATTTGTCCGGTTCCTGATTACTTCGCCTGGTAGGTTTGAGATTGATACACCTAAAAATCAATGCTCAAGGCTATGAAAAAACTTCTACTGCTTTTTACCGGACTACTGGCTAGCGCTATGTCTTACGGACAAATTCCGTCGCCAACCGCTGCATATCTCTTCAACAATGGCTCCGTTAGCGGGCTTACCCAAACCGGCTCGGCTACTACTCAAACCACGGACAGGATAGGCAGCACCACCGACGCTATCGTGCTAAACGGAGACCATTTTAGCGGGACAAGTAGCTCGGTGGTGCATCTTACAGTCAGCTTATGGCTGAACACCTCCACCAATGACAACGCAAAAAGGGTGATTATTGAACAGGGCGCCAGAACAGGTGAGTTTGATAATAGCGGCCAAACCGGCTGGTACCTTTATTTGAAAGATGGGAAGGTTGGGTTGGCTGCCAACTACTATCACTCCCATGTACTTAATGGCAATACCGTGGCAAGTACATCTGGTTACTATTATACCGAGGGGGTAACCAGCATAGCCAACGGATACTGGCACAACGTAATCGTTACCGCGCAATACTCGTCTTATTTTAACGGTGCGGGAATGATTAAAAGATATACCTACAAAATATATATAGACGGAGCATTGGAAGGCTCTCAGGTTGTGGACAGAGGAGCCAGCTCCAGTTTCACCAATATATTCGGAAGCATTGTTCCCAACTCCAAACCTCTTATTCTGGCTAATAACAATGCTTTCAACCTAAGCAACAGGTACCGCGATGGTATCGATGATGTGCGTTATTATACGAGCGTTGTAGATGCAAATGGTATCAATTCTCTGGCAAACGAAAACAGATGCAATCCCCCCGGCAATCTTCAGGCAAGTAACATAGGATTAACTTCGGCCGACGTTATGCTTGACCTAAATACCGACGCAGCTTCATGGGATCTTACGTACGTGGAAAGCGGCCAGGCGAGAGAAACGGGCAGTGTAGTTACAGCCATTGCCAACAGCTCACAGTCACTATCCGGACTGACGCCGGACACTACTTATGATATTTATGTAAAAAGCAATTGTGCAGACTTTTCGGGCTGGTGGCTCATGGCCGGCTCGTTTTCGACACTGTGTCAGAGTTCATCCGTCACGGCAGCTGCGAAAAACATTACGGTGCAGCTCGATGGTAATGGAAATGCCACCATATCGCCTGAGGATGTGAATGATGGCTCGCAAGACTCCTGTGGGGATCCTGCCACGTTAAGCCTGGATATCTCATCTTTTACCTGCGACAATATTGGCGAAAACACCGTAACGCTTACTGCTGAAGATGGAGAGGGAAACAGCAACACCGCTACAGCAACGGTAACAGTAACGCCATCAATTGCTGTATCCACCATAACAAACAACTTCATAGCTCAGGTAGACGCCAACGGCAATGCGACAATATCACCAAACGATATCGACGACGGAACCTCTTCTTCATGCGGAAACGACGGCCTGACCATGACGTTAGACCGGACAGATTTTACCTGCAGCGATGTGGGAACCGACGTTGAGGTGACGCTAACCGTGACTGATGTTTACGGAAACTCGGAAACGGGAATGGCCACAGTGACAATAGCAGACGCTATTTCACCAACAGCTGTAGCGCAGAATGTGGAGATAGAACTTGATGCCGTTACAGGCACCGCCTCGCTTACTCCTGCCATGATCGACAACGGCTCCTCCGACAACTGCTCGGCGAATTTGTCGATTTCAAAATCGCTTTTCACCTGCGACGACCTCGGCGACAACGTAGTGACGCTGACAGTAACAGACAACAGCGGCAACAGCAGCACGGCTACCGCCACGGTAACGGTTAAGTCCATCATAGATGACGAAACAGTAAGTGCGGAAAGCGCTGACTTCTGTACCGATGGCAGCACCGGCACTACCGTTTCCATCGGAAGTTCCGTGGTGGGTGTCAACTATTTCTTGCGAAAAAGCAGCGACAACAGCATTGTGGATGGTCCAATTGCTGGCACCGGCAGTGGCCTCGATTTTAATACCGGTAACTTAAGCACAACTACCACCTTTAATGTATGGGCTGAAATAGATGCAGGCCAGCCGATTGAGAACGCATTGGATTTTGACGGAGTTGATGATAAGGTGACTACGGCTTACACCCTCACCACAACCAACACCTTAACAATAGAAGCCTGGATTTACCCGCGGTCTGCCAACTACGACAGGTTGATTTCGAGCTTTAGTGGAAGTGGCGCATTACAGGCGGGAGAATTCATTCTGGATACCTACAGTGCGCCCGATAATGGCAGAGGGCTGAGATTTTTGGTAACCGGCCCGGGGAGTGTTACGCATACAACAAATGCCGCAAATGTGTTGACAACTAATGCATGGAACCACATCGCTGTTACCTTCGACAGCGGCGTTATCACAATTTACGTTGGAGGCTCGCAAGTAGGCACATCCACTGCTCCATTTACCTCGGTGCCCGGAAGCGCTCACCAAATCCATGTGGGTGAAGACAGAATTGGAGGTTTCGCAGAATTTTTCAACGGCAAAATGGATGAGGTTCGAATCTGGTCTGTAGCCCGAAGTGCTGCTGACCTTGCCGCCAACAAAGACCGCTGCCTGACCGGCGCGGAAACAGGGCTCGAGCTCTACTACGACTTCGACCACGAATCGGGGACCACAGTAACTGATATCGCCGGACCAAACGACGGTACCCTCAGCAACATGGACGAAGCTACCGACTGGATAACCGGCGCATCAATTACCTGCACTGCCAACTGTAGCTTACAAATGAGCAGCGAGGTGACCATCGGCGACAACGTTAGCCCTGTGGCTACCGCACACAACATCACCATTCAACTTGATGCAACAGGCAACGGTTCCATTTCTGCATCGGAAATCGATAACGGCTCCACCGACAACTGTACGGCCACCGGCAGCCTGCTGCTGAGCATTGACAAAAACTCTTTTACCTGCGCCGACCTGGGCCCCAACACCGTAACGCTCACTGTTGAAGATGCTGCTGGAAACGAATCAACCGCTACGGCGACAGTCACAGTAGAAGACAAGATAGCACCGTCGGCAGCGGCTCAAAATATTACAGTGCAGCTGGACGCAGCAGGCAATGCGACTGTCAGCCCATCAGTTGTAAACAACGGCTCAGCGGATAATTGTACACCCGCTGAAGCATTGATTCTGACGCTTAGCAAAACAACTTTTACCTGTGTCGACATAGGTGCCAACGCTGTAGTCCTGACCGTAGAAGATGCCTCCGGTAATAGCAGCACGGCCCATGCCACCGTCACCGTTGTAGACGCCACAGCTCCTACAGCCGTTGCCAAGAATGTAACCATACAATTAGATGCCGATGGCAATGCCACCCTGGCTGCGTCTGACATTAACAATGGCTCGGTCGACAATTGCACCGCTGACGGAGACCTGTTATTGAGTTTGACAAAAACAGCATTGTCTTGCTCCGACCTTGGAGAAAATTCCGTAACACTCACAGTGGAAGACGGTGCAGGCAATCAGGCAACCGCTACGGCTACTGTTACCGTAGAAGACAAAACCGGCCCCGCAGTTGCCACCAAAGACATCACAGTTAAGCTCAACAACAGCGGCAACGCATCTATTGCCGCCACCGACGTCAACAACGGCTCCGCTGATAATTGCACAGCGGTTGATGATCTCATTTTAGGTATTGATGTGACCTCGTTTACCACAGCAAACCTTGGAGCCAATACAGTAACGTTGACTGTGGGAGATGCTAGTGGCAACACCGCCACAGGCATTGCCACGGTTACCGTCGAAGAAAAGGCAAATCAAACCATCACATTCAATGCGCTGAGCGATTTAAGCTATGGCTCCAGCGCTTTTGACTTAACAGCTACTGCCAGTTCGGCGTTGCCAGTTAGCTATACAGTAGTTGCTGGCCCGGCTACCATAGCAGGCGGTAGCTTAAGTATTACCGGTACAGGCAACATTACTATTGAAGCAACGCAAGCAGGCAACGATGACTACAAAGCAGCACCTGCTGTACAGCAGAGTTTCGTTGCGCATAAAGCCACTTTAACGGTAACCGCTGCGGATAAAACCATCATTTATGGCGAAGCTTTACCTGCTTTTACCTACACCTACAGCGGATTTGTAAATGGTGAATCCGCGGCAATATTGATAGAAGAACCCACAACAACAACGGGGGCAACCAGCGGTAGCGATGCGGGCACTTACGCCATCACATTAAGTGGAGGAAGTGCTACCAACTACATTTTTTCGCTGGTTAATGCTACACTTACTATCAATAAAGCCGACCAAACCATAACCGTGGCAGCCATTCCCGACAAAACCGTGGGTGACGAGGCTTTCAGCGTTACGGCAAGCACCAGTAGTGGGCTCGACCTTACCTACGAGGTCAGCGGCCCGGCTACTATTTCGGGTTCCACGATTACCCTTGCAGGTACACCGGGAATAGTAACTGTAACCGTAAGTCAGGCGGGAAACATCAACTATAACCCGGCCACCACTTCCCTCACCTTTGAAGTAACGGACGCCGCCAGGCAGGAGCAAACCATTGCTTTCAACGCTATTGAAGACCAGTCTTTAGAGGTAGGTCAAATTACGCTGACGGCCTCGGCCTCATCAGGCCTGCCGGTCACGTTTGAACTGATTTCCGGACCAGCCACACTCAATGGCGATATAGTTAGCTTCAATGCTACAGGCACTGTAGTAGTGCGGGCCAGCCAGGAGGGAAATGAAAGTTTTCTGCCTGCTTCTCCGGTAGAGCAATCTTTCAATGTCTTTACTGCAACAGGAATTGGAGAAAGCGCTTTTAATCTGCGCATTTACCCTAACCCTGCTTCCAATGTTTTGAGAATAGAGTTGGAAGAAAGAGAAAATGCTCAAATTTACCTTTTATCAATGGACGGGAAAGAGCTAATGATGGTGGATGGGTCAGCGAACACTATCGATGTCTCAGCGCTGCGTGGTGGCATTTACTTTTTGAGGATAACCACTTCTGATAAAGTCGCCACCTACAAAATCATCAAAAACTAAAAGCACAGATCATGAGAATACGAATTCCGACTCAGCGAATTACACTGTGTAAATTCACTGCTTCTTTAACTTCAATGCACTAAAATTTTTAAGCACTGTCCAATTTCTGAAATCTCGTTTGTAATGTGATTAGTTGATTATATTGATTCACAGTTAAACAAATGAAGGAAATGGATGAGTACATGTTGATTTTCAGGCACCAGGACGGCGGCAAACTGGCATCGCCAGAGCAACTACAGGCTTGGATGAAGCAAACGATGGATTGGCTGGGTGGCATTGCGGCCCAAAACAAGTACGAGGGCAAAGGCAATGGTTTGCTGTTTGACGACGCCAAAGTGGTTCATCACAACAAAGTAGTAACCAACGGACCCTTTGGGGACATAAAAGAAACGCTGGGCGGCTACGTAATTGTAAAAGCGGAGTCGGCCAATGAAGCCGCTGAGTTTGCCAAGGGGTGTCCGGTATTGCAGGGCGAAGGCAATACGGTGGAGGTGCGAAGGATAGCCAAAGGCGATGGTGTACATTGAGCCTCTGGCAGCCCGGGCTTCGGCACACTTCTGCAAGCTTGATCTGAAAAGGCATCGGGCTGGTTTAAATGACGTTGAATGAAACCGATGAAAAATCAACCGGAGCTAATTCCACACCTGTTCAGGACCGAATACAGGAAGATCGTTTCGGTTCTGTGCAGGCGGTTTGGGTTTGGCCAGGTGGAAATTGCCGAAGACATTGCCAGCGAAACATTCATGGTTGCGGCACAATCCTGGAGCTATAAAGGGGTGCCGCCAAATGCCACCGCATGGCTATATGAGGTAGCCAAAAATAGGGCAAAAAACTACCTGCACCGCGAGGGTGTGTTTGCCGGAAAAATTGTGCGGCAGGTAAAGAGTGAGGCAGTAAGCCAGGTGGTTGAAGAAATCGACCTGTCACCGCAAAACATCAACGACAGCCAGCTGCAGATGATGTTTGCCATCTGCCATCCCGCCATTTCGGCAGAGGCGCAAATAGGACTTTCGCTTCGCCTGCTCTGCGGGTTTGGCATAGATGAAATAGCGGATGCTTTTTTAACCAACAAAGAGACCATAAACAAACGCCTGTACAGGGCAAAGGAAAAACTCAGGGAAGAAAAAGTAGCCATTGCGCTTCCCGCCCCTGCCGAAATTGAGAGGCGGCTCGACAACGTGCTTACAACCATCTACCTGCTCTTCAACGAAGGATATTACTCCGAAAGCCAAAACACGACCGTTAGAAAAGACCTTTGCCTCGAAGCCATGCGGCTTTGTACCATGCTGGTTGAAAATGAGGCAACCAACAAGCCGGCCGTAAACGCCCTGCTATCGCTTATGTGCTTCCATGCCTCAAGGCTCGATGCCCGGCTAGATGAGCACGGGGAGCTTGTTTTATACCACGACCAGGACACAGCCTTGTGGAATACCGATCTGATCAGCAAGGGCGTCTATTTTCTGCGTTGTGCGGCAAGCGGCACCAAACTGACCCAATATCACCTGGAAGCAACCATCGCCTACTGGCACACCCGGCAAGCCGACACAAAGGAAAAGTGGGAAAACATATTGCAACTGTACAACCGCCTGCTGCAAATCGCATATTCTCCCATAGCAGCGCTCAACCGCACGTATGCGCTATCGAAGGCAAACGGAAAACGAGAGGCAATTGTGGAAGCAGAAAAGCTGAAGCTGACCAGCAATCACTACTATTATGTGCTGCTTGGCGAGCTTTATACCGGCATCGACGACGGAAAAGCTGCTGAAAATTTGCGATCGGCCCTGGCGCTGGCAAAGTCCGACACCGACAAACAAACAATTCGCAAAAAGCTGGCGGCACTGCCCCGTTTTTAAACCGCCACCGCTTTGGTGTATTTGTTGCGGTAGTCTACCGGCGACATCCGCACAAACTTTTTAAATACATCCCTGAACGTCTTTACATCCGCATAGCCAATATCGTATGTTACTTCGTTCACGGTTTTTCTGCCGGCCTCCAGCTGTTTCTTAGCCGCTTCCACCTTCACCCGCTGTATGTACTCCACCACCGAATGAGACGTGGCCATTTTGAACCTCCGCTCGAAATTCCTTCTTCCCAACGCCACGTGCGAAGCCAACTCTGCCACGGTAAGCTTTTGCTGGAAGTTGCTTTCAATATACTCCTGCGCCTTCAGTATATTTTCGTCGTTGTGGTGTTTATAGCCGCTAAAAATACTAAACTGCGACTGGCTGTGGCGGCCGATGTCGATAGCAAAAACCTTCGCGATAAATACGACGACGTCCCTGTTGGTATATTTTTCAATCACATACAGCAGCAGGTTGAGGTACGAAAAGGCGGCCCCGCTGGTATAGATGCGGTCCTCGTCTGTCAGCACACGGTCGTCAACCAGGTTCACCTCCGGAAAAAGCTCCCTGAAGTCGTTGGCGTGTATCCAATGCGTGGTGCCGCTACGGCCGTTTAGCAAACCGGTAGCCGCTAATAGAAATGCCCCGGTGCATAGGCTCATTACCTCGGCCCCGTTTTCGTACTGGCGGCGTATCCACGGAATCAGATCCTTATTTCGGTCCAAACTCTTGAAAATGTCGCCGTGCAG
>CBFGTI010000233.1:0-7839 GCA_965651695.1 uncultured Imperialibacter sp.
GTGGCATACAGATCGCCCTTATAGCGAACAATATCCTGCACGGTGCCAGTAATTCCCTCTTTTTCGCCAAATCTGCGGAACTCGCTGTTTATCGAAACCCGGCTTATGCCATTGTCGGTCATTGCCCACAGATTGTTCATTTGATCGACGCCTACATTCCAGATACTTTCGTTCGCCAAACCGGCGGCCTTATCGATTTTTTCAGTTATTCTGAGCGAATCGTCTACCACCAATATCCCTTTTTTGAACGTAGCCAAAGCGAGCCGGCCGTCAGCCAGCCGGCACCACCTGTTAAAAAAATGGGTTTTCAGATAGGCAGAAAGCGGCGACTCAATAGCGGTGAGGCGGCCGTCGTTGTGTAGCACAAACAGGCCATGCTGATAGGTACCTACTAAAAAGGTCCCGTCGTTCCGCTCTTCCGAAAAGTAGGTGATTCGGTACTGTTCCAGCTGCTGAAGATGTGTGTACCTTGTTAAACTGTCAGCCGACAGCGTATAAAACTCGCCTGTTTGGAGTTGCAGGATTAGTGTATCGCGATGGTAAAAAAACTCACGGGTAAGCGCTGAAGGTGCTTTATGTGCCGTTACTGATTGCCCGTCGTAGGAGAGAATAGTGTTAACTGCCTGAAAAACGACTTTATCCCGATAAGGTATTATGTTCCACACTTCGCGAAAGTTTCGGTTCTCCTCGGGGATTAATTTGCAGAAAGATTCGAAGCTGGTGTAGCCCGCGGTGTTGGTGGTAAGTTTGCCGATCTCGTTTTGCGCACCTACGTATACGGTTGAGTCGATTTTTGTTAGTGAAACGCAAAAGGAGGAATTTGGCGCTTTAATAATGCGCCAGGTCGACCCGTCGTATTCCAAAATACCCGTGCCGTTGGCAAAATACAATATGCCGTTGGCACCCGGCACCATAGAAATAGTCTGCGATTCACCGCCGTGTTCCCTTGAGCTGAAGTTTTTAATCTGAAGCGGGCCTTTTTCGTGTGGTTGATATTGCCGGCCTACCAGGTGCGGGCAAAAGAGAAAGCCTGCTACCGAGATGCAAAATAGTACACTCCAAAAGTGTCGCGGGAGAGAAAGTACCGGCATGTGTAAGTCAAAAGTTGGCTGCTAAACATGTTTAAGCTATCGAAAAGCCTGCTTTGAGTCAAATTTTTTCGGTCAAAGGCCCAAAAGAGAAGATAAACAGGTATAAATCAATGCCTTTGCTGCTTGGGCGATTAGGTTTTAGAGACATTGCCGCTAGCTACAGGCACATCAAAGGTGAGTGCAGTGCCCGCTTCCGGCTTGGTTTCAATTTTTAAACTGCCACCCATCTGCTCCATGCGTTTGCTCATGTTGTCAAGGCCGTAGTGGCCATTGTACGAGCCGTTGAGCGTAAAGCCCCTTCCGTTGTCGGCTACCACCAGTTTCAACCAATTTTCCTGAATGTTGATGGTAAGTGTGATACGAGTGGCATTGGCATGTTTAAAAATGTTTTGGCAGGCTTCCTGTACCACCCTGAGCAAATTAAGCGCAAGAGTAGGCGGAAGCACCAGGTTTTTTTCTCCCGACACATTTGCAGTAAACTGCATGGAGGGAAAGTACCTTAAACGGGCTGTTATGTAGTTTTCAATGTGGTCTTTAAACTCGCTCACCGACACTTCCTTGTGATGCAAACTCCAAATACTGTCGCGCAGGCTTTCCATCGTTTGTCCGGCATCTTCTTTCAGCGAATCAATGATCTCCTTCACACGGGAATTGTGGCTGAAGTCCTCAATTTGTTCGGTAATTTGCAGGCCCGCTATAATGCTGGTAAGCTGCGCTCCCACATGGTCGTGCAAGTCGCTGGAGATGCGTTCCCTTTCCTGCTGAATTTTTTGCTGAAGCTCAAGCTCTTCCACACGCCTCAGTAGTTTCTTTGTAGAAAAATAGCGGACCACAAAGGCGCCCCCGCCGGTGAATATGAGCCCGGAGAGTATCAGAAACCAGAGCGAGCGGTACCATGGCGGCGTTATCGAAAAGCGATAAGTGGCTTCTTCTCCCATCTCGCCGAGTAGGTTTTTGCTCTGCACTCTAAATGTATAATCTCCCTCGCTCAAGCCGCTGTACTCTTTGTAGTGGGTGTTAGTCCATGCCGACCAACCCTGGTCGAAGCCATCGAGCCGGTATTGAAACTGCGTTTTGTCTTCGTTGTTGTAGGATGGCATCGAGAATTCGAATCGTATTGTTTGCTTTCCAAACGGGAACGACGGCACTTCTGCCAGTCTTTCGATGCCCGGTTTTATACCCGCCGTAACAACCGAATCGCCGATGGAAACGGTAGAGAGATGCGTAACCAGCTGTTTGTCGCCCGTTCGAAATTGGTTGGGGGTGTAGTGTAGCACGCCGTCGGTGGTGCTGATCCAGTAAGAACCGTCGAAATCAGGAGTGGAAATCCACAGTCCGTTCGATTCGATGAAGGATAGTTCCGGTACTTGCTGCTCGATGTAAGCCTCGCCAGTTTTTTGAAACTTCCTGATTTTCATAGAAGGAGGGAAGCCCGAAAGCAGGTAAATATTACCTTCGGCGTCATACTCTATATAGGGCACCATGGTATCTACAGCTTTAAAGTCGCTGCTTTTTACTACTGTATCTCCTTTTACCTCATAAATGCCAGATTGGCTGCCGAGAAAAACCCGCCCGTTCACCACTCGTGGCGAAATCTGGCTTACCGGCACACCGTTTTTCTGATCAAACACCCGGATGGCCGGAGATTCCAGCGATCCCCGGTTGAAAATATCGAGTGTTACCACCTTGTTGTCCTGCGTGCCGACCCAGTACAAGCCATTCTCGTCCTGTTCCATGAACCGGATGGCGTAGGGAAATTTGGTGCCGTAGGGTACCGGTACAAATTTATCGTTGCCGTCGAACAGTATTAACCGGCCCTCGCTGCCTCTGCCGGCGAGTATTATTGAAGGATCTTTTACCGATTGTTCAAATTTGTAGGAAAACGAATCGTCTATTTGCTTTGTGACAAGTGTGGAGGTATCTATCACATAAATCCCAGGATTGGTGCTAACCATTACCCATTTTCCAATTCTTTCTAAGGCGAACGATTCAAGGTTTGGAGTGAAAACAGGGCGGAATTCGAAAGCCGGCCGCTTTTCGTCAAATACAAAAGTACCGCTGTGTGTACTAATGAAGATTTTGCTATTTACCCGCAGCACGTCATTCACAATATCTGTAAGACCCATTCGCTTATCGAATAGCCTGAAAGGCATGTGGAGGTTAATTCTGCTGATGCCCATATTGCTGGTAAGCCACAGGGCACCTTCCTGGTCGGTAAACACATTGTGAAGACTGCTGTTGGCCAAGCCGTTTTCTTCATTGAGGTTGAGTTGCAAGTTGCCCGACCTGTCGTAGATAAAAAGGCCCTGGTCGGCGTGTTTCAGGGCGAAAGTGCCATCGGGCAATGCGAGCAGGCTAGCAAAGTTGAAGTGTGCCGGTGCGTGCGACAAGGGAAAACTTGAGAGCTTAGCAGAGCCGGTGTTGTAGTAGTAAATGTCTGCGTCGGTGGATATCAGGTAGCCATCGCCGTGAGCGATCATGCCTTTTGGGCGCTCTTTGCCCAGCACAGCAGTGCCAGCAAGCGGCGTAAGCTGGCGGGACTCGTTGTCGTATTTTTGTATGCCATAGGTTAAATCGCCGACGAAGATGTCGCCTCCTACCCGCATAATACTCACAAAGGAAGTTTGCGGCTCGATGATGGAGAACTTTTTTTTGGCGGTATCCCAAATCATCAGCTGCTGAAAATCGAGATAAAACACCTCCCGGTTATGGGCAACCGTGTACCTGATCTGAGAGAAATCGCTGTTGGCAGGCGGCAGCGAGTCCTTCAGCGAATAAAACCGGGAGCTACCCTGTGCATCGCGGGCAATAAATCCCAGGTCGGCAACCCCGCCTGTGTAAATGATATCGTCCGGGCCGGCATCAAGGCTTCTGACAAGCGTGCGGCTTGGCAGGGGTATCAATTTCCAATAGTTGCCATTGTATTCGAGCACTCCATAGCCATTTCCGAAATACATGGTGCCATCCGAAACCTGGGTAATACCCCAGCACTGCGAATGGCCGCTGTATGTTTTCGGGCCGTAGTTCTGCACAAAAGGGATGCCTCGCTGCTTAAGCGGATAGGGAAACTGAAAGGGAGCTTCCTGAGCCAGGCCGATGCGTGGCGATAAGAAAACGAAATAATATAACAGAAGCGGGAGATGGCCACAGACGGCCGTGGCTTTAGCACAGAAACCCCTTAATGCACA
This sequence comes from uncultured Imperialibacter sp., assembly GCA_965651695.1. Classification (GTDB taxonomy): domain Bacteria; phylum Bacteroidota; class Bacteroidia; order Cytophagales; family Cyclobacteriaceae; genus Imperialibacter. The sequence goes on from CBFGTI010000233.1 coordinate 4,280, forward strand.
AAAAATATTTAACACCATGAAAAAAAGGCTTACGAATCGGCTCTACAACCACTTAAGCTATGCAAAAGTTAGTGTTTTGCCAAACAGGTTATGGTAAAGAGCCTGTTTGTCGGGGTATACATGCAGAAGCGGCCCGTGTGGGTGTGGATTGGCTATTGGAAAAGCAAGGGGTGGTAAGGAAAGAGTTGGTTCTATAACAAGTGAAATGGGAGGCCAGGGTATCTCAATATACCCCGAACACGGTATTTCGGGGCGGGTAGCACGCATCTAATTTTAGGTGTTTAAAAAGCTATTTGACCTAAATGCCGATTTTTATGAAAGCTGTTGTTAAGCAATATGCCCCTCTGTTAGCTATTCTCCTGATCAGTTTCGGGGCTTCCGCGCAATCCATTACTATTACAGCACCTACCTCCGCTTCGAGCGTGATGGTTGGAGATGTGCTGAATATCCAGTGGACCAGTGAAGGAATTAATGAAGTTGTCTCCACGGAGGGTGGTGTTAACATTTATTATTCGCAGGACGGAGTGGACTATACCTTGCTCCAGGGTAATAAGGCTTCTGTTAATGGTGGCGACTTCAATACGCAAGGGCTAACGGTTCCGTTTATTCCTTCGGCGACTGCCCGCATTAAAATTGAGGCGGATCAAAATCCGGCAATTGTGGCAGTGTCAGAGCCTTTCACCGTACTCGAACCCACAGCTTCATTTACCAACCCCGTGGATGGTGGGATTTTCGACTATACCACAAGCTCGCTTAATTTACAGTATACACTTAGCAATATTCCCACCAGTAAATATTATCAGCTAACGTATTCTATCAATGGGGGGCCTTTCAATTCAATAACATCCAGGCAGGGCTTTTATACTTCGTATACTTGGCCGGTGCCTGCCGGCATTTATTCAGACGACGTAGTGGTCAGAATTTCGTACTACCAGGAAGTGCTGGATGAAGTTGCATTTAAGATACATTCGCCTACGCCCTACGTAATCAACATCACTTCGCCAGCTTCAGAGGAAGTGCTACAGGGCGGGGACGAACTGGAGGTGAGCTATACCGTTGAAAACATAGCTTCCACTCAGGTACTGGCTTTATACTATAAATTCGGCTCATCCAACTGGAACTATTACACTGGTAAGAGTATCAGCGATGGCACCTCTATGACATTTTCGGTTCCCAACCTAACTGCCTCCGATCTTTACCTTAAGGTTTCATTAAACTCTTCGATTGAGGTTGAAACGGGGCCACATGCTATTAATGCTCCAAATCCCGCTTCGCTGGAGTTTACCGCCCCCACGGCAAGCTCGGTGGTGGAGACGGGTCAGCCGTTTTTAATAACATGGAATACCAATAATGTAAGTCTGAATACGGTGCAGCTCTATTTGTCGACAGACAATGGTGAGAATTTTTCATTTGTTGATGATGGCATAGAGAACTCGGGAAGCTATAGCTGGACGCCCTCAACAGAATGTGCTCAATGCCAACTGAAAGTTTTCGGAGGGCCATCTAATCTATACGAAGGCTATAGCGAAATTTTTGAAGTTGTAGGCGGCCCGCCTGCCATAAACCTCACCAACCCAACGGCAACAAATTTTTTAAATACGAATCAACTTTATATAAGCTGGCAGGCATATTCTATTGAGCAGGTCAAGATAGAATATAGCTTGAATGCGGGCGACTCGTGGACGGTATTGCATGAAGGCGTTGATGCGGCTACCGTGAGTTACTACTATTGGACGCCGACAGAAGTTGATTCCGACCAGGTATTAATTCGTGTGAGCGATGCTTCTAACGCTGAAGTAAGCGATGTATCAGAAATCTTAACTATCAGCCCGCAACGGCTTACTATTACGGCTCCTACCAGTGCTTCTATATGGCAGCCTGGGGCAACACATGCTATTAGCTGGACACATAATTACTGGGAGGGGGAAGTTACTCTATGGTATTCCACCGACAATGGAGACAACTGGACTCAAATTGTAACCCAGGGAACGCTGTATCCATGGAGTGCTACTTACAACTGGCCGGTGGCGAATGTTAACACGGCCGAGGCTAAGATACAAGTACGAAGTACTACCCACCCATCGGCGGATGCAACTTCTGAAACCTTTACCATAGGTACAGCGGCCGATCCCTCCGTTACAATTGCTACCCCGAATGGAGGTGAGGAGCTTACCGGAGGAACTAACTACGAAATCACGTGGACCAGCGAGTCGTTTGCTTCTACCGACAATATTGAAGTACGACTTAGTACCGATGGAGGAGCGGATTTCTCCACACTATTGGTGACAAACACACATGCAAATTTAAATGGCGTGTATACCTGGGAGGTTTCTTCCACACCAACTACCATGGGGCGGATTGGGGTTTTCAACACTACAAAAAATGTATCAGACTATAGCAACGCCAATTTTACGATTGCAGAAGCGGCGCTTGTTCCTGAGATCCAAATTACCGGCATCAATGTGGAAGAAGGTTTTGTTTTCGAAGGAGTTGATGCTACAGCCAAGGGTGCGACCACGGGTACTTATACTGTAACCGGCATCAATCTTCAGGGTAGCATTGCAATAACCACTACCGCAGTTGAAGGCACACACCCTGGGTTTGATCTCTCTCTGAATGGAACAAGCTATGGCGGCCAGGCTGAAATACTACAAGCAGAGGCTGACGCAAGGGAAGTAATTGTAAGAGCTACAGTGCCCGCTAATAATGGCAGGAGCTACAGCGGTAAAATAACCCATACCACCGAGGGCGGCGAAACGGTAGAGATCCCTGTTTCTGTTTCCGAAGCTACCGCGACTGCTTCAATAACAACAACTTCTCCCCAAACAGGAAGCAGCTTTGAGCAGGGCGACAACATCACGTTCAGCTGGTCGGTATCCAATCTCGTAAATGAACCTCTTACGCTGGAATACAGTGCCGGTCAGGAGGTTTGGCTGCCTCTCAGTGAGTCAACAGTTATTAGCGGCTTAGCAACCGTGCAGGTTCCCACCACTGAACTGCCGGTTGGAACTTATAGTGTGAGAATAAGTGCTAAATCGCTGCCGGTTCCGGTTTCGTCGGAGGTTATTTCTGTTACAATCACCGAGAACATACTGGATCCAATAGAGTTTATTAGTCCTTCTGGCAGTGAGGAAAAGAAATTTGGTGAGACACTGGCTATTACGTGGAGCAACAATTCCGAATACAGTACCAACGATCGGTTCTATATTTATTACACCAACGATGGCGGCCAGGAAATTTTAATTGCCGCGCCCTGGGGTTATCAACTTACCGCTGACGGTAACAACTATACTTATAACTGGACCATTCCTGACCTGGGCTCTGATATCGACAGTGATGTAACGATACGGGTATGGAACCAAACCCGGAATGTTGACGCTACCAGTGAAACGTTCAGGGTTTTCTTTGAACCGTCTGTTACCATGATAAGTCCGGCAGGTGGCGAAGAGAAGAAGTTTGCTGAAGTATTGCCCGTTACCTGGACCAACGGAGACTTCAACACCAGCGATCGGTTCTATATTTATTACACCAACGATGGCGGCCAGGAAATTTTAATTGCC